>DASXBH010000173.1:0-4272 GCA_036491775.1 Candidatus Acidiferrum sp. | reverse complement strand
GCTCCGTTTTTGTCCACCGTCGTCTTGTGACTTATCCGGCCGTAGTCGAACGCCGGGCTGCACTCCAAGCCGATACGCACCGAACCTTTCACGCAGCGAATTCTCCTGAATAAGTGGTGGTACCACGGTGATCCGAAGGGTAGCCCCACAGGCATGAAGTCCACCAACTCCGCAATTCCGTCGCCATGTAGAAATCGCGTGATCAGAATGTTTGTCGATGGCCAGTAAAATTGTTTCCGGCGAATATTTTCCGCAATCGGATAGATTTGAAAGCGCCCGCCATTTTCATCGTCCAGAATCGCCCCGAAGACGCTGGGCGAGTCGAATCGCGGCGAGCAGAACCAGTCGATCGATCCGTTCATCCCCACCATCGCCACGGTGCGCATATTCCCGATAATTCCGTAGTTCTCGATTGGTTGGTAGGCCATCAATCTTCTCCAGGCGTTACACTGCGCCTTCACCGCGGGCTAGTCTAACGTAAGCCGCCTCGGGGAAGTCCTTACTGGGCCTGTTATTGCGGCTGGTATATTGATGCGCTGCAGGGCATTTGGACGCATCCCGTCAGCGCACTCCTTGACTCCGCACGATATCTATTGCACCGTTAGGAACTTCGTTAGGGGCGTGTTGGCGGCTTCAGGTATTCATCTCGATGAAATTTCTCCGGTGTCTCGTTCGCAACTTAGATCTCCTCGGCATCCTGCGCGCCTTCATCATTATCCTTGTGGTAGTGCTGTTTCTAGCTCGCGCTACGTCTGCACAATCGACCAACGCCTCGCTCACCGGACGAGTCACCGACGCGACCAAAGCCGTCGTTCCCGATGCCAAAGTGATCACCATCAACACCGGCACGCGCGTTCATTACGAAACCGTCACCAACGAAATTGGCAGCTACTACATCACCAATCTGCCTCCCGGCACCTACCGCATCGAAGTGGAAAAGCTCGGATTCAAAGTCGTCATCAAGTCCGACCTGGTTCTCCACGTCCAGGATGCGTTGGAAATTAATTTTGAAATGGTGCTGGGCTCCGCTTCGGAAAGCGTCACCGTACGCGGTGGAGCACCGCTGCTCGACACCGAGTCGTCCAGCATGGGTACAGTCGTCGAACAACGAAAAGCCAACGAATTGCCGCTGAATGGCCGCAATGTTTTCAATTTAATTGAACTGGCCGCCTCCGTGGTTCCGCAAGGCAGTTCCACCGGCACCCCCGTGGGTGTAAATCCATTCGGCTGGAACAATTATCAGGTGAACGGTTCTTTCGGAAACGAGAGCGCCGAATACCTCGACGGGCAGCCCCTCAACATCGGCTACATCAATTTACCCATTCTAATTCCCACCCAGGATTCCATTCAGGAATTTAAAGTTCAGACCAGTAATCTCCGCCCGGAGTGGGGGAAATTTTCGGGTGGCGTCACCAACCTTAGCACCAAGAGCGGAACCAGTTCTCTCCATGGCGAAATTTACGAATATCTACGTAACAAAGTTTTCAACGCCAATGATTTCTTTCTCAGCGCCGCACAGCAGCCCAGACCTGGCTGGGTGCAGAATCAATTTGGAGGCAATGCCGGCGGCCCGCTGAACATCCCCAATCTCGGCGCACGTAACAAGACATTTTGGTTCGTAAGCGCCGAGGGTTTTCGCCTGCGCACTCGACAACCCTTCACTGCGACTGTTCCTGACTCCGCTGAAAGCTCCGGCAACTTCTCGGCGATTTGTAAATCTGGATTCACCGCGGGGATCTGCAACGACCGTGGCGTCGATGCAAACGGCAAGCCGGTCGTGATCGACCAGATTTACGATCCGTGTGGCGGCGTGTTCAACGCGCAGGGAGCCTGCCCCGGCAGTTCAGCCACCCCGACTCCATTTCCCAATAACATTATTCCTGCAAATCGCATCAACGCCACATCAGCGAAACTGCTTTCGCTCTGGCCCGCTGCCAACAAGCCCGGCGCGATGACCAATAATTTCACCACCGCCGCTCCTACCGGTGGAGACCACAATCAAGTCGTCGCACGGCTCGATCGCAACATCACCAATAAGCAGCCAATCTTCTTGCGCTTCAATTACTGGCACGTCGTGGATCTGCCCATCGATCCCCTGGAAAGTGGCGTGTGTGCCGATCGCTGCGCCGAAGACTACCACAGCTATGCGTTAGCTGCCGGATACGCCTACAATCTCACGCCCACCACGGTTTTTGGCTTCAACGCCAGCGTCAGCCGCTTCACCTACAATCGAAGCCCTAAAAATTCGAACTTTGATCTCACCACCATTGGCTGGCCCGCGAGTTACAACTTGTCTGTCCCCGCCGAAATGCGCACCCCGCCTACGCCCTGCGTCGCCAACTTTGCCGATAACATCATGTGCACCCAGGGACAAAGCTTTATTCAAGACCGCGACACTCAGTTTTATTTGTCTCCGAGCATTTCGATTCTGCGCGGCCATCACCAATTTCACGCCGGATTTCAGTTGGAGGTCAGTCGCGATAACTATGCCCAGTCGAATATCGCCAGCGGCGGTTTCGACTTCTGCGTGGCGGGACAGGCTTGCTTCACTTCTTTGCCCGGCGTTCCCGGAACCGGATTCTCCTTCGCCGATTTTTTGCTGGGATATGCCGACAACTTCAACAACTTCGAAAACCATTTCTTCGCCCAGGCTCTCGTGCCTGCATTTACCGCCGGCCAACAAATTTACAAAGCTTTTTATTTCGACGACTCCTGGCATGCCACCAGCGGACTTACTCTGAACTTGGGATTGCGTTACGACCTGCAAGGCCCATGGTCCGAACGTTTCAATCGCCTGTCATACTTCGATCCCTCCGCGACCAACTACCTCACCCAGTTCCTACCCGCAGGATCCGCACCGGTGAAAGGCGATGCGTTCCTCGTGAGCAACGGAGCCCGGAACAACATTCATCTCGAAAAGTTCGATTTCGCTCCACGCCTCGGTCTCGCCTACAGCATCAATTCCAAAACGGTTGTCCGCAGCGGCTATGGTATTTTCTGGATTCCAACTTACGTTTCCTTCAGCCTCAATCCGCTCAACGATATGGTCAACGCCGGTGCCACAACCTACACCGGTACTGTCGATGGCACACATCCGGTCAGCACCATCGCGCTGCCATTTCCTTCAGGAATTTACGGGCCGCCCGGCCGCAGCCTCGGCACGCAAGGCACGCAGCAGTTCCTTACCCAGGTCGTGCAGTCCATCACCGAGGCCGATCCCAGCAACCACGCCGAAGGCTACGTACAACAGTGGAATCTCGACCTGCAACGCGAATTACCGGCAGGTTTCTTTGTATCCGCCGCATACGTTGGCTCGAAAGGTACTCATCTCGCACAGTATTCACAGCAAATAAACCAAATCTCTGATGCCTTACTGGCGCAAGCCGCCGCTCAAGTAAATCCCTCGCTTCCGAATCCACGGCAAAACGTGACCTTGGTGCAATCCGCTCCCAATCCTTTTTTCATCAACGGCCAGGCCCTTGCCCTGAATGGCCCTACCACCACCGTCGGGCAGCTTCTTCGCCCCTACCCTCAGTACACCAGCGTTCAACTGGCCGGCCAGGGATCCTACGACAGCATCTATGACTCGGTTCAACTCACCGTGCAAAGACGCTTCGCCAACGCGGGCTCCTTACTCGTCGCGTATACCAACGCCAAACTCATCAGCGACACCGACACGCTCACCGCATGGCTCGAGCCTGGAGTCGGCGCGATCCAGAACAATAACAATTTACGCGGTGAACGTTCCCTCTCTTCTCAAAACGTTCCCCAACGTCTCGTCATCAGCTATGTCCTTGATTTGCCTTTTGGAAAAGGTCGCCGCTATTTCTCCAACACCAGCGGAACTGTCGACAAGTTCATTGGTGGATGGGGTGTTGATGGCGTAACCATTTTCCAAAGCGGGTTCCCCCTGGTCTTTACCAACGGTCAGGTCAATGGCACCACGTTGTTCGGCGGCGGTTCCCGCCCTAACGTTATTCCTTTCTGCAGCACGCAAGTGCCGGGAGGAGCGACGCGAATCGCGCGTTGGTTCAATACTGCATGCTTTGCCGCACCCGCCGATTTCACCTTTGGCGATGAAGCGCGCGTCGATCCACGGCTACGCGCCGATGGGATAAGCAATTTCGATTTTGCCGTTTTCAAGAGCACACGCTTTGGGAATGACGAGCGATTGGGCCTGGAGTTCCGTACCGAGTTCTTCAACATCTTCAACCGCACGCAATTTGCTCCGCCCAGCACTGTTTGCTGTTCGGCCAACAATCTGAATTTCGG
>DASXBH010000172.1:0-6523 GCA_036491775.1 Candidatus Acidiferrum sp. | reverse complement strand
CTGCCCGGGGGCCTGCGCTTCGACTTGACAGAATTCGCAGGAAGGAATAATAAGTAACCACCGCGCAAGACAAGCCGTCTGACTGCAGGAGGATCTTTTGGATTCTTCACGCCGAGATTTTTTGAAGCTTGCGACCATAGGTGGCACGGCAGCAGCAGTCTTTGGCTTTGATTTACAACCTGCCTACGCTCAACTGAAACGCCTAAAAATTGCTCGGGCCAGCGAGACCCGCTCCACGTGTCCCTACTGCTCAGTGAGCTGCGGAGTGATCATCTACACGATTGGTGATCGCGCCAAGAACGTGACAGCCCAAGTGGTCCACGTCGAAGGGGATCCTGACCATCCCATCAATCGCGGCACGCTTTGCCCTAAGGGTTCTTCCCTACAGCAAGACATTTTGAATGAGCGGCGATTACTCAAACCTCAGGTGCGGCGGCCCGGCGGCACGCAGTGGGAAGATATCTCCTGGGAGGATGCGCTCTCGGAAATCGCGGTAAAGGTGAAGAAGACGCGAGACGACACGTTCATCGAGACCGATAAAGACGGGCATCGCGTGAATCGGTGTGAATCCATCGCCTGGACCGGCGGGTGCACCGACACTAACGAATTTAACTATCTGGTTGTGAAGTCGATGCGCGCCCTGGGGGTCGTGCACCTGGAAAATCAGGCTAGAGTTTGACACGGCCCAACGGTCTCAAGTTTGGGACCAACATTCGGACGCGGGGCGATGACCAACGGTTGGGTGGACATCAAGAACACCGACATGATGCTGGTCATGGGCGGCAATCCGGCAGAGAACCACCCCTGCGGCTTCAAGTGGGCCATCGAAGCCAAACGCAATCGCAACGCAAAATTGATCGTGGTGGACCCGCGCTATACGCGTACCGCGTCGGTATCCGATCTTTTTCTGCAGATTCGCGCCGGTGCTGACATCGCATTCCTGGGCGGAATGATTCGCTACGCGCTCGAGAACGATCGTATCGCCAAGGAGTATCTGCTGAACTTCACGAATGCCGCCTTTATCGTGAATGATCAATTCAAGTTGCCCGAGGACGATGGACTTTTTTCGGGCTTTAATGCTCAGACGCAAACCTACGACAAAGCTACATGGAATTATGCGGGGCACGGCGGTGGAGGCGGAAGCAATGCGGCGCCAGGATATACGTTAGGCCAAGCCGCTCATCCGCCAAGCGGTGGCGCTCCGACACCGCCGCCATTACCGGCGACCGTCGATTTCGACTTGTCTCTGCAGAATCCACGATGCGTTTACCAGCTTCTGAAGAAGCATTACTCGCGCTACACGCCGGAAATCGTGGAACGGATCACCGGAATTCCCAAAGACCAGTTCTTGAAGGCCGCCGATTTATTTACATCAGTTCGCAAAGATGGCGACACCAAGAAAGTAGCGACAATTATCTACGCCGTTGGCTGGACCCACCACAGCTTCGGCACGCAAATCATTCGCACCGCGGCGATTCTGCAGCTGCTCATGGGTAACGTCGGACGAGCTGGTGGCGGCGTGAACGCGTTGCGCGGACATTCGAACATTCAAGGCGCGACGGATATGGCGGGTATCTTTGACAACCTGCCAGGCTATTTAAAGGTGCCCATTCCAGCCGATAAAACATTGGCCGACTGGGTAAAACGGATTACGCCCACGCCGTCAAAGCCAGATCAATGGCAATCGTTCAATTACTGGAGCAACACTTCGAAGTTTGGCGTGAGCTTTTTGAAGGCGATGTATGGCGACGCCGCCACGAAACAAAATGACTTCGCGTTTGAGTACCTGCCCAAGGTGGATCGCAATTACTCATGGACCTACCTCTGGGACAATATGTACAACGGGGTGGTCAAAGGCCTGTTTGCGTTCGGAATGAACGGCGTGGCCATCGGTCCGGACTCCAAGAAAAACATCGACGCGTTGAAGAAAGCGGATTGGCTGGTGGTCGGCGAAATTTATCCCGATGAGACCAGTGAGTTCTGGAAATCGCCGGGAATTTCGACCGACGAGATGAAGCAGATTCAGACTACGGTGTATCGCTTGCCGTGCGCGGGCTTCGCGGAAAAGGACGGTACGTTCACGAATTCCGCGCGTTGGCTGCAGTGGAAAAATGCGGCGCTGCCGTTACCGGGTGACTGCCGGTACGATCAAGCTATTGTGGCGCAGATTTTCTTGCGGGTGCGCGCGCTCTATCAAGCGCAAAACGGCAATGGCAAGTTTCCGGATCCGATTCTGAAGCTGACCTGGAACTATACCGATCCTACGAATCCTTCTCTTGCCGACGTGCTTAAAGAAATCAACGGCAAGACGTTCGTGGACGTCGAAGATCCTGCTACCAAGCAGCAGTTGAAGGCTGGGCAACAGGTACCCGGATTTGCCTGGCTTAAGGATGACGGCTCGACGGCCTGCGGTAACTGGATTTATTCGGGTGCGTACACCGAAGCGGGAAATCTGACCGCGCGGCGCGATCCGAGCGACCCATCGAGCATGGGCGTGCACCAGAATTGGGCATGGTCGTGGCCAGCCAACCGGCGCGTGCTGTACAACCGGGCATCCTGCAACGTCGATGGCAAGCCCTGGGATCCGTCACGCCGGCAAGTCTGGTGGAATGAATCCACGCAAAAATGGGTGGGTAACGATGTGCCGGACTTCAAGCCGGATTCGAAACCTTCCGACCACATGGGCCCGTTCATCATGAATCCGGAGGGCGTGGGGCGAATCTTCGCACCGCTGGGGGCGTTTGCCGAAGGGCCTTTGCCGGAGTTTTACGAACCAACAGAAAGCCCGTTGGACAATATTCTCCACCCGCAGCAGAGCCGCAATCCGGTAATCAAGCGGTTCAAAACTCCGGACGATAAATACAGCACGCCGCAGGATGGCTACACGGTGGTGTGCACGACGTACCGCATGACCGAGCACTATCACTACTGGACGAAAAACAATCCAATGAACGTACAGCTTGTGCCCGAGCCCTTTGTGGAGATTCCGGAAGAATTGGCGCACGACCTGGGAGTGCAAGGCGGCGACAAAATAAAAGTGTCGAGCATTCGCGGGGAGTATATAGCGAAGGCCATGGTGACCAAGCGAATCAGACCGATGCTGATCGACGGAAAGAAAACGTACCAGGTGGGATTCCCCATACACTGGGGCTACCGGGGCATCGCGGAAGATGAAGGGAAAACCGCAAAAACACTGGCGAACCTGGTAACACCGACAGTGGTAGATCCCAACGCGTACACACCTGAGTTCAAGGGTTTCCTCGTGAAGGTCGAGAAGGCGTAGGAGAGCAGCGATGAGCCAAGCGACACTACGCGTGCAAAAAATTTCGGCGCACTCCGGAACCGTTCCTGGCCAGGGAACGCAACGCGAAGAAATCGTCTGCAAACTGATCGACACAACCACCTGCATCGGCTGCAGGGCTTGCGAAGTGGCCTGCATGGAATGGAATGACCTGCCATTCGGGCCCACGGTGTTCGAAAACAACTATCAGACCATGCCGGATACGCGGTGGAATTATTGGAATCTGATTCTCTTCAATGAGCACGAACGTGAAGATGGATCGCTGCAATGGCTGATGCGCAAGCACCAGTGCATGCATTGCGCCGAGCCCGGTTGCCTGGAAGCGTGTCCAGCCGATGGCGCGATCGTGCAGTACACCAATGGCGTGGTGGATTTTCAGCAGGATCATTGCATTGGCTGCGGCTATTGCATTTCCGGTTGCCCCTTCAACATTCCCAAGCTGAATAGCGTCACGAAACGCGTTTACAAGTGCACGCTTTGTACGGATCGCGTTAGCGAAGGATTGGAGCCGGCTTGCATCAAGTCGTGCCCCACCGGTTGTTTGCACTTCGGCACCAAAGATGACATGCGCGACCTGGCGCAAACCCGCGCAACGCAGTTGAAGGATCACTATGGGATGCCGAATGCCGGTGTGTATGATCCTCCCGGCGTTGGCGGCACGGGCGTTATTTATGTGTTACACGACGCTACCAAGCCGGAACTTTACGGTGGCCTGCCGAGCAATCCGACAATTCCGCTTGCCGTGAAATTGTGGAAGCATCCGCTGAAATGGCTGGGAAATCTGGCGCTGGTGGGTGGGGTGGTGGGATTGTTCATTCATTACTTGCGATTCGGCCCGAAGTCGCGTGAAGAAGAAGATCTGGTTCCCCACGAAGGAGCAGAACCGTGAGCCACCAGGAACAGCTCATCCCGCATGACCATATTCTGCGCTACACGTTCAAAGAACGCCTCAATCATTGGGTGGCGGCTGGCTCGTACATTTACGCCATGCTGACCGGGCTGGCGTTCTGGACGCCGGCACTTTATTGGATCGCGGCCATGACTGGTGGCGGGCCGCTCTCGCGCTTCTTGCATCCTTGGTCCGGTCTGATTTTTACAGTATCGGTTTGCTACATGTTTGTGTTGTGGTCCAGCCAGATGCATTTCACCGACGTCGATCGGCAATGGTGGAACTCGCTGCACTATTACATTACGAATCAGGACGAAAAGATGCCGCCGGCGGGGCGGTACAACGCCGGCCAGAAGCTGCTGTTCTGGAGCTTCTTCTACGGCGCGCTGGTGTTACTGCTCTCCGGGCTGGTTTTGTGGTTCACGGATTACATTCCGTGGAGTTTGCGCTGGCTGCGGTATATTGCGGTGCTCCTGCACCCTATCGCGGCGCTAATCACGATTGGGAATTTCATGATCCACGTTTATATGGGCGTGTTTGCAGAACGCGGCGCGTTTGGTTCGGTTATTCGCGGTGACGTCTCGCTGGCCTTTGCGAAACGTTACCATCCCGGGTGGTACGCTGAAATCGTAGGAAACTCGCCTCGGAAATGACCTTTCTATCCTCCGGGAAAGTAAACTATCGCGCACGAATTGACCGCGCGGACTTTCTGGCCAAGGAATACCCATTCGCAAATGAAGTGCTGCAGTTCTACTCGGGTCTCGCTAAATTTCAGCAACGACTCTATGAGCGCCTGCCCAAGGAATGGGGCAAACAAGCCGTTGTGCCCGCTAACGGCGAGCTGCGCTCCGAATTAAATCTGCCGGTGTTACTCCCTCACTTCAAAGATTTCCTTTCATTGATTGCTGCCAGTGCGCCAGGCCCGCTTGCCGCAGAGGCCAAGCTGCTGGAGTCGCAGGGCAAGCCAGCCTGGACCAGACTCCTGGAGACGTATTGGCGAGATGGCTTGCATGAAGCGCCGCGCGACGGCAGCGCCGATCCAGAGACGGATACGACCGCACCTCTCAAGGAATTTTTGAGCCGCGCTATTCTTCAGCCTTATGCAGAATTTGTGGTGAGCGCGATGCTTCCGCCAACTTTGTCGATGGTGGTGTGCAGATGCCCACGCTGCAATTCCCTGCCCCTGCTAGGCCTTTTGCGACCCGAGGGCGATGGTGGCAAGCGATTCCTACAGTGTTCGTTCTGCTCACAAGAGTGGGAGTTCCGCCGAATTTTCTGCGCGTTTTGTGGAGAGGAACGGGAAGACAAGTTGCCCGTGTATGTCGCGGAGGAGTTTGCCCACGTGCGGGTCGAAGCGTGCGATACCTGCAAACATTTTTTGCGCACGATTGATCTGACCAAAGATGGCCACGCCGTTCCTATCGTGGATGATCTGGCGGCTATGCCGCTAAGTTTCTGGACGGAAGAACACGGATACGCCAGAATTCAAGCCAACTTGCTGGGGACGTAGGGGCCAGCGATAAATATTACAAAGTACTGGGGGGGTGTGGAATGAAGAGTTTTACGGGATGGTGTGCGGCGATTCTGTTGTGCGCGGTGGGATTGCATGCACAGACCGCCGCGCCGGCAGCAACTCTGACGGTGATTCGCGCCGGCGTGTTGATCGACGGGCAAAATGAAACGCCCAGAAAGGATCAACTAATCTTCGTTCGCGGTCAGCATATCGAGAAGATCGCGGATAGCTCCTCGGCCATTCCTTCTGATGCCAAAGTCATCGATCTGCGTAACGCCACGCTGCTGCCTGGCTTGATCGATTCTCACACGCACATTTTTCTTTGGGGCGAAGATCCCGCCAGGGGCGGTTACGACGCGAATATTCTAATGGCGGGAATTGCGCTGCGAGCAGCGCGTGCGACCTACGCGGCCCGGCGGGCCCTTGAACAGGGATTCACCACGATTCGCGACGTGGAAACGGAAGGCGCGGGCTACGGCGACATTGAAATCAAACAAGCTATCGAAGAAGGCACCATTCCCGGTCCGCGGATATTCGGTGCGACCCGGGGAATTTCCTCGACTGGCGGCTACAACCTGGAAGGATATGCGCCGGAAATTACTGTTCCTAAGGGAGTGCAGATTATTGATGGGCCGATCGAAGCGCGCAAAGCCGCGCGCGAACAACTGGACCACGGTGCGGATTGGCTGAAGGTATACATGACGCACCGCTCGTGGGTGGATGCGCAAGGCAAGCTTGTTTCGCAGCCTACTCTGACGGTAGAAGAGCTGAAAGCGATTGTGGACGAAGCGCATGGCTGGGGGAAGAAGGTGGCATGCCA
>DASXBH010000171.1:0-2389 GCA_036491775.1 Candidatus Acidiferrum sp. | reverse complement strand
TCAATCCGCATCGTGGTTACTACCGCCACTAGTCCCGCCATCATCGCGGTGGCATACACCGGGAGCGGTCCACGAAACGTGGCATACAAGACGCCGCCCAGCGCCGGCCCCAAAATTGTTGCGCCCTGAAATATGCTGGAGTTCCACGCCACGGCGTTCTGAAACTGCTCTTCCGGCACCAGTTGTGGCAGCAACGCGCGGCTTGCCGGCATGCTGAAGCTGCGCACCGCCCCCACCAGGCACAGAATCGTGAAAATGGGCTTCACCGATCCGGCGCGGTGCAACATCTCAGCGTTCACCGTCACGAACAGCAGCAGCGCCGACGACAGCGCGAATCCCACATAGCACAAGGTCAAGAGTTTTCGTCGATCGAAGCGGTCCGTGACGTGGCCCGCCACCAGAAACAAAAATATTCCGGGCAAAAATTGCGCCAAGCCGGTCAACCCCAAATCCAGCGGACGCTTGGTGATCTCGTAAACTTGCCAGCCCACCGCCACCGATTGCATCTCGGTGCAAAACACAATGCAGAAGCGCGCGATCTGGTAGAGCCGGAACCCGGAAAATTGAAACGCTGCTGGCCCCTTGGTGGACGGGGAGTTTGCGGAGGTGAGCATTGCCTCCTTTAGTTTGCCAGAAATTTACTCGCTGTCAGAACTGCGCCGAATACGCTTTGGCCAAACTCAGCATAGCTATTTATTGGCAAATTTACCGGCTGGCTGCTGCTTCTCCCTGTATCTGCTTCTGAAGTTGGTCGCGAATTTGCTTCGCGCGAACTCCCGCTGGACTTTGCGCATCGAGTAACAGGTAAGCGTCGATGTCCTCGAGCGCCGCAGGATAATTTTTCTGCCGCATGTGGATTGTCGCGAGTAGTTGGAACACCGTGGCGGTAGCCGGCGCAAATTGCCGTGCTTGCTCTGCCAGCGTTTCCGCCTCGTCCAAATGGCCTTGCAGTGCTTTCAAACGACCGAGCTGATAATAGCCCATCCAAGCCGAAGGGCTCAGCTCCAATCCGTGGCGAATCTGCCTTTCGCCCGCCTCGGTTTCGCCGCGATCCAATTGCAACGTTCCCAGCGCGATGTTGGCGCTCCCGTATTTGTCATGGCTCTGGCTCACGCACTTCCGAAAATCTTTCTCCGCCTCGTCCGTCTTCCCCATCCCCACGTACGCCATGCCTAGTTGATAGCGCGCTTCGTAAAAATCCGGTACCTGCGCCAGCGCTTTTTCAAAATACCAGAGTGAATCCTGTGCCTTATTCTCGTTGTACAGTTTCTTCTTTCCCTCGCGATAGAGATTTCTCGCGCTTTCCGCGATCGATAGTTCGTGCGCGGATATACTCGCGCCGGTCGCGCCGGCTCCACTCGGAGCATTCTTCGTCGTCGGTTTCAGGTAAATAGTCAAGCCGGATTGCGAAGAGCTTAGATCCAGGCTTGTTTCCGTTGATTGGAACCCAGCCGCTTCTACATAAAGCAAATAATTTCCTGCCGCCAATCCACTAAAATTGAATTGGCCTGAAGAGGAAGTGGCGGCTTGCACCAACGTTCTTCCGCCGACATCGCACAGGCGCACCTCTGCTCCTACTACGCGATCCACACCACCGTCCACAAAGACCGCACCAGCAGCATGCACCGAATTGCTTCCTGATATTTGCGCGCGAGCAGAATTTACGCACACCACTACAAGACACACGAAACAGAACGAGCAGGCGCTCCGTCTCATCATCACCACTCTCCACAGGGCTAAATTGCGCGGAGTATATCACTGTGGAATTTTTGCGCCAGCGAATAATGCGATTAGTTCCCATCAAATTGTTTAGTGCCTACCAAGACAGCTTCACAAATCTTCGAGGCCGTTGTAGAACTAATCGGTTAGCTTTTTCGACCGGTTCAACCGAAAAGCAAACTCTTGTCCGGGAGACGCCCTTTTGTATTTGCGACCCACTTCTCTGCAGCAAGCCCTGGAAGCGCTGGCCACCACGGGTGGCACGCTCCTTTCCGGCGGCACCGACATTTTCCCTCCGCTCTCCGATCGCCCGCTGAGCGGTCCGGTCATTGACATCTCCGGGCTGCGTGAAATCGCCGGCATTCGCGTGACCGATTCTTACGTAGTTATCGGCGGCCGTACCTCCTGGACCGAAGTTGTGAAGTCATCCCTGCCGCTCGGTTTCGATGGCCTGAAAGCGGCTGCGCGCGAAGTGGGCTCCGTCCAGATTCAGAATCAAGGCACCGTGGCCGGGAATATTTGCAACGCCTCGCCGGCGGCCGACGGAGTAGCCGCGCTGATGGCGCTCGATGCTGAAGTCACACTGACGTCGCGCGGCGGATCTCGCGGTATCGCGCTCGCTGATTTCATCTTGGGTAATCGCAAAACGGTGCGGCGTCCCGACGAGCTT
>DASXBH010000170.1:0-7437 GCA_036491775.1 Candidatus Acidiferrum sp. | reverse complement strand
CACGTCAGCAATGGCCGGTGAAACGGAAAATCGCGAAAGCCTGTTGCAGCATTCGCTGATTTCGACGCACAGCATTCTTACCGTGCAGGGCGGCGAGTTCATTTCGCTGCTGGAACCACCGGAGGAAGTGCGAGAGTTGGCTGCAGCTTGTCAGAACGTGGGAACCTGGCCGGTTCTCGTTGGTGAAGAGAATCAAAGAACCGCGATGCTTTCGTCGCCGATCATTCTTTACGACTACCCGCAAGTGGCGCCTGAGAGTCCGGGCGACTTGTTTGATGGCGGAGAGATCGACGAGATTCTGTCGCTGCGCATCATGACCATGACGGACGAAGAGAAGCAGGAGATGCGGGACTCCGATGAGCGTACCCGCAAGATTTTGGAGCGCACCGAGAATTTGCCTGAGGAACAATTAATGAAGCTGCACGGAGCGCTGCGCGGGTTTCGAAACGCCAAGGGGGAGACGCCGTGAACGAGTGGGAATGGCAAGCCCTGGAAGACAAGAATTCTCTGGAGTCGATGGAGATTCAGGGGCAGAAGGTGCGGCGCGGCGACCGGGTGAGATTACGGCCGGAACCAGGCGGCGACATCTTTGACCTGGCGCTGCAGGGAAAAGTGGCGCTGGTTGAATCCATCGAGCAGGATTATGAAGGGAAGTTACACGTCTGCGTGGTGGTGGATGAAGATCCCGGTAAAGACATCGGGCTGATGCGTCAACCCGGGCACCGATTTTTCTTTTCGTCCAATGAAGTGGAACCACTTGGCAAAGAAGAAGACGTGCCCAAGGCGCAGGGGAAGAAAATACTGATCGCAGGCATCGGCAATATTTTCCAGGGCGACGATGGTTTTGGAGTTGAAGTAGCCAGCCGGCTGGCGAGTCGGCTATTTCCCGAGGGAGTGCGCGTCACAGACTTTGGAATTCGCGGATTCGATCTGGCGTATGCGTTGATGGAAGGCTACGAAACGACAATTCTTGTCGATGCGTTTCCAGGCGACGGCGCGCCAGGCACGCTCTTTGTGATTGAGCCGGATCTGGCGGGATTGAACGATCCCAAACAATCCCCAGGATTTGTGGAGCCGCACGCGATGAATCCGCTCAACGTATTGCGCATGGCGGTGAGCATGGGAGGTGAATTGAAACGCATTCTGCTGGTCGGTTGCGTTCCGGCCACGTTGGGGCCTGAAGAAGGGCAAATGGGATTGAGTGAGCCGGTGAGCGGTGCGGTAGACCAAGGGGTAAAGCTGGTTGAAACACTGGTGACGCGAATTCTTGCTGGAGAGTGGCCCGCGCAAGCGTAAGTCATATCGTAAAAAGGAGGCGTTATGGCAGTCGAGATTATGGATAGGTCGGAACCGATGGAAAAAGGAACGGACAAGGAAACGTTGTACATGCTGGGCGGCGTGGCGCTGCTGATTTTTGGGGCCGGATTAGTGCTTTCGAATCCGACGGTGCGTCGCTATCTGGGCCAGATGGGATTTGGAAACTTTGCGTCGGGGGCGCTACCAGATGTGGAACGGTATTTCCGCCTGCGCTCGATGTAACAAATAGGAATTGCCTCAGGTTCGTCCGCGCTGATTTCGTGCGCGCGTCGAGGAGATTGAGGTATGGAGCAGGTCATGGACGCGGGAACACAGAGAGGACTTACCTCATTGAACTTTCAGATCGATCTGGCTGCAAGCCGGATTACGGTACAAGCATTTGCAACCGGCTTGCTTTCCGCATTTGGACACAATCCCAGAATTTCCATTCGTGATTACGACGGGGAAATTGAATTTATCCCCGAGACATATGAGAAAGCGTTTGTGAAGATCACCGTGCAGATGAGGGCAATGGAAGTATTGGATGAGATGAAGAATGACGACCGGAGAAAACTGGAAAACGACATGTACCACAATGTTTTGGATGTGGACCGGTTTCCTACGGCGGTGTTTGAAAGCAAACAGATCATGGTGCAGAAGTTAAGCAATGATTTGGTGCAGGCCCATGTGGTGGGGGAATTGTCGTTTCACGGCGTGACCCGCGCTGAAACGATTGATGCGCGCGTGACGAATATGGGAACGATGTTGCGCGCCTCGGGCGAATTCACATTGCGACAATCGGACTATGGGATTAAGCCGATTTCCTTTGCGGCGGGAGCGTTGCGGTTGAAAGACGAACTGAAATTCCGGTTCGAGTTGGTGGCCCGGCAGCAGGAATAGGGCGCTGGCAGTTTTTTGGGGGGAGTTGCACCATGTGCTTGGCGATACCGGGAAGAATTGTAGAGATGGATGGGCAGAGCGCGAACCTGGCGGTGGTCGACGTGATGGGTGTAAGGCGCAGAGTGGATTTGGCGCTGTTGCAGGAAGACGCCCCTGTACCGGGCGACTGGGTGCTGATTCACGTGGGATTCGCGATGAGCAAGATCAGCGAGGCAGATGCGATTGACCAGATGCAGACGCTGACCATGCTAGGCGAGACGCAAGCGGCGATGGAAGAAGTTCGTGGATACGGTTTGGAAAATGAAGGGCAAGACCAACCGGGTCAAAGGTTGAAGCAATGAAATTTGTAGATGAATTTCGCGCGCCGGAATTGATTGCCAGGGCCGGAGAAGAAATTCGCAGACTGGCAGACCCGGCGCGGCATTACCGGATCATGGAAGTTTGCGGCGGGCATACGCATGCCATTTATCGTTTCGGTTTGAAGGATTTGTTGCCGGAGAATGTGGAGTTGATTCACGGGCCGGGATGTCCGGTGTGCGTGCTGCCAATGGGGCGGATCGATGATGGGTTGTCGCTGGCGTTGGAGCCCAATTTTATTTTTGCGGCGTTTGGCGACATGATGCGCGTTCCGGGGACGCATGGAAGCCCGTTGGAATATAAAGCGCGGGGCATGGATGTGCGGATTGTGTATTCGCCAGCAGATGCGCTGAAACTGGCGCGGAACAATCCTGAAAAGCATGTGATGTTTTTCGCGATTGGCTTTGAGACTACGGCTCCTTCGACGGCGTTGACGCTGGTGCGGGCCAAAGCGGAAGGATTGAAGAATTTTTCTGTGTTTTGCAATCACGTGACGATTATTCCTGCGATTCGCGCAATTCTGGATTCGCCGGATATGCGCCTGGATGGATTTGTGGGGCCCGGACACGTGTCCACGGTGATTGGCTGCCGTCCGTATGACTGGATCGCGCAGGATGAAGGCAAGCCGGTGGTGGTGTCGGGATTCGAGCCGCTGGACATTCTGCAGGCGATCGTGATGCTGCTGCGGCAAATGCGAAAGGGCGAAGCCAAGGTTGAAAATCAGTACAAACGGGTGGTGCCTTGGGAAGGGAATCGCGCGGCCTTGCGAGCGATGGGCGAAGTGTTCGAACTGCGGCCGTATTTTGAATGGCGCGGACTGGGATTTATTTCGCAATCGGCGCTGAAGATTCGCGGGAGCTACGCGCAGTGGGATTCGGAGCAGCGATTCTCGGTGCCCGGCGTGCGCGTGACAGACCCGAAGGCGGCGCAGTGCGGTGAGGTGCTGAAAGGCGTGCTCAAACCGGCGCAGTGCAAATTGTTTGGGCGCGAATGCACGCCGGAACAACCAGTAGGCGCGCTGATGGTTTCGTCGGAAGGCTCCTGCGCGGCTTATTACAATTACGAGCACCGCAAGCCAGTCGAGATTGCGAATGCCATGGGCAGATAATTTATGGCCACGACCACAGTAGCCAAGATTAAATTTCGAGAGCCGCAGATCGAGATGGCGCACGGTGCCGGAGGAAAAGCCAGCCGGAGACTGGTCGAAGGATTGTTTGCGCCAATTCTCTTTGGAGCCATGCATGGACCACTGGGCGATGCGGCGCACATACAAATTAATGGAACGCGAATCGGAATGACGACGGACAGTTTTGTGGTGAAGCCGTTGCGTTTTCCTGGCGGATCGATTGGCGAATTGGCGATCAACGGAACGGTGAATGATCTGGCGGTATCCGGAGCGCGTGCGGAAGCGATGGTCGTCACGTATGTGCTTGAGGCAGGATTGCCGACCGATGTGCTTGAAGCGGAAGTCCGGGCGATGGCCATGGCCGCGGAAAAAACAGGCGTGAGGATCGCGGGCGGCGACACGAAGGTTGTGGAACATGGCAAAGCGGACGGCATGTACATCACGACGACGGGAATCGGCCGGCTGATGCCGGGAGTGGAAATTGCGGCGGAATCGGTGAAGGAGGGCGACAAGGTGCTGGTGTCCGGGCCCATTGGCGATCACGGGATTACCATTTTGCTGGCGCGCGGCGAGTTGGACATGGAAGCGGAATTGTTTTCGGATACACGTTCGGTACTGCCGCTGGTGGAAGCGTTGGTGAGTGAGGCTGGCGAAGGCGTGCGCTGGATGCGTGATCCGACGCGCGGTGGGGTGGCGACTTCGCTGAATGAATTAGCGCGAGATTGTGGAAAGGCTGTTGTCCTGTTCGAAGAAAAGATTCCGATGCGTGATTCGGTGCGCGGAGCGTGCGAATTGTTGGGGTTGGATCCGCTGCACATTGCGAACGAAGGACAATTTCTGGCAATTGTTTCCGCCGAACTGGCGGAAGCCGCGCTACGGGCGTTGCGGGCGACGCCGGGTGGAGAAGATGCGGAAATCATCGGCGAGGTGCGCGAAGAGCCAGCGTGCGCGGTGTCGGTGACGACGTTGTACGGCGGAAATCGGCTAGTGGATATGCTGGTGGGCGATCCGTTACCGCGGATTTGCTAGGGCGGGTCGCGGTACAGCACGAACGGTACAACACGAAGCGTCGCGACGCGGGTCCGCCATTGAAGAGTGGGACAAGAAGCGTTGTCCACAGAGTTGATGACCATGGTCACGGGAACAGCGCTGACAACTCAGATTGAACAACGATTGCTTGCGCGCAATCAGGTGCTGGAGACTTTCTTTGCGCGGGAAGCGCGACGTTTGGCGGAAGCGTGCAGCGAAATGTCGGAGCGTTTTTTGCGCGGAGGCCGATTACTTGCATTTGGACGCGGGCCATATGCGACGGACGCGCAGCACGTGTCCGTGGAGTTTGTTCACCCGGTCATTGTGGGGAAACGGGCGCTGCCCGCGTTGGATCTTTCACTGGCATTTGAGCCGTGGCTGCGCACTTTGGTGCGAGCCGACGACATCGTGATGGGATTCGGGCCGCCAGAGGGAGACACAGAAGTCTGGGTGGCTCTGAACGCGGCGCGTGACGCGAAAGCCATGACTTTCGCGTTACCTGGAAACGAAGGATCGTATTTCGCGGAGACTGGGACGGCCGATCCTTTTATCCACCAGGAACTGATCGAAATTCTGTATCACACGCTGTGGGAGACGGTGCACGTGTTCTTTGAGCATCGCGAACTGGGGCACGATGTAGGCGACGCGGCGTTTTTGTATCCATTTCTGGGGAAGAACAAGCAAGAGACAGTCGATGTGGTAGCAGAAGTCGCGGCATCCATTCAGATGAAAGTGCGGGATGACGCGGGTTTACGCGAGCGGTTTGCAAAAGAGGAAGCCGACAAGATTGGACACGCAATTGCGGCCATGCGCGACCGGTTGGAATGTGGCGGCAAACTGATTATCTTCGGTAACGGTGGATCGGCGACGGACGCGAACGACTGGGCGATTGATTGCGTCATGCCACCGGCCGGGTATAGCGCGATTCCTGCCGTGTCGTTGTCGATGGAGCCGGCAAACATTTCGGCGATTGCCAATGATGTGGGTGTTGAGTTGATCTTTCAGAGGCAATTGATCGCGCAAGCGCAGCCGAATGACGTTGCGATTGCGATTTCGACGAGCGGCGGCTCTAAAAATATTGTTAAGGCGCTGGAAGAAGCGCGGAAACGAAATCTGCTGACTGTGGCACTGCTGGGGTATGACGGCGGAGAGGTAGTCCGTCGCGGGTTGGCAGATTTTCCATTGATCGTGCGCTCCGATTATATTCCGCGCATTCAAGAAGTGCAGGCATCGGTTTACCACGTGATTCGCGAACAGCTGGAGGTGATGAGTCATGGCTAAGCTGGAACTATATGGAACGGCGAGTTGTCCGTACACGCGCGAGATGCGCGACTGGCTGGAGTGGAAGGGAAGTGAGTTCACGGAATATGACGTTGATGCGGATGAAAGTGCGTGCGCACGAATGAAACGAATGACCGAACCGCCGTACACGGTGCCGGTGCTGGTGGAAGACGGAGAAATTGTGCAAGTGGGCTGGCAAGGCCGCGGGTGCATTGTCGACAATCGTGGTGCGGCTAAAAAGTACGCGATGTAGATGGAGTGGAAGCAACCGGAGATCGTGGATGCATGAACTGTCGATTGCAATGAGCATCGTGGACATTGCGCAGGAAGAAGCGGAGCGCCACGGAAATGCGCAGGTGCAGTCGGTGTATCTGCGGCTTGGACTGTTGACGGGCGTGGTGAAGGAAGCGCTGGTATCGTCGTACGAAATGGCCTGCGCGGAAACACTGCTGGAAGGATCGAAACTGGTGATCGAGGAAATTCCCGTGGAAGTGTTTTGCCCCAAGTGCGACGCGCCACGATTGGTGGAATCGATTCAGTGGTTTTGCTGTCCGGAATGTGGGACGCCAACGCAGAAAGTGTTGCACGGGAAAGAATTGGAAGTAGTCGCGCTGGAGATACGGGAATGAGCGGCGAGCCGCGGTTGGTGGAAGTTCGAAAGAATGTATTGAAGCAGAATGATGTTGCGGCACGTGCGCTGCGGGAGCGTTTTCGTCAAGCAGGTGTGCTTGCGGTGAGCTTGGTGTCCAGCCCGGGTTCGGGGAAGACGGCTTTCCTGGAGAAGGCACTGTCGCTGCTGCGTTCGCGGGCTCGTGTGGCCGCTTTAGTAGGCGATTTAGCGACGGAAAATGATGCGGCGCGTCTGGCACGCAGTCGGGCACCCGTGAGGCAGATTATTACCGGGACGATTTGCCATCTCGAAGCGGCGATGGTGCAAAACGCGCTGGAAGGATGGGATGTTGGTGACCTGGATTTTCTGTTTATCGAAAATGTCGGAAACCTGGTGTGCCCTTCTTCTTACGATCTCGGTGAGGATTTGCGAATTGTGTTGCTTTCGGTGACCGAGGGCGAAGACAAACCGCTGAAGTATCCGACGATTTTTAATAGCGCCGATGTTGCCGTGATTACGAAATCGGATTTAGCGGCGGCAGTAGAGTTTGACGAGGTAACGGCCCGGCGAAACATTCAAGCGGTGCGACCGGGAATGGAAATGTTCACGTTGTCGTCGAAAAGCGGCAAAGGCATGGCCGAGTTCCTGGAATTTCTGGTGAGCCGCCGGACACAGAGCCGAGTTGCTGCTGCCTCGGTTTAGACCCTCCTGGCGAATCCTCTTTACAAAATTATTCCGAGCAAAATATCAACGGACTCAGACCCTCGACGGGTTTCTAACGGAGAGCCCTCCGTGAGGTTGCCCTGGGTTTAAAAACTACGTACTCCAGAGCTACAGG
>DASXBH010000169.1:0-9129 GCA_036491775.1 Candidatus Acidiferrum sp. | reverse complement strand
CCTTTTTCAGAGCTTGCTGGCACGTGGGGTGGATTGCGCGGCTGCCATTGAACAGGGCCGCTATATCCCGTTGGATGTCGCCGAGTCGCTGTCGACGTTCATGGTCAATGATCTGCCTGATCCGGTTCGATTTTCGAAAGTGGCGGGTGATCTCATTGCGGGAGCGGCTAAAGCAGCGAATGGCGAGCATCCCAGCGTTGCCGCTTGTGGTGAATGTGCCCCTACCTTATGGGTGCAAGGTAAAGCCGACCCCGCGGTTCAGCTCGAACACCTTTGGGACGAGATAGCCAAGACATACGACGTAGACATACTCTGTGGATACGTGTTGAACAGTTTTCAGCGTGAACATCAAAGCGACGTTTACAAAAACATCTGTGCAGAACACTCAAGCGTTTCGTCACAATGAAACCGGCGTTAACCATCTAATTCTAGCAGGTCCGAAACTACTGTGCTCCCTTTATCCGGGCCGCTCGCCATAGAGTGAATTCTTGAAATCAAAGGAACGCGAGCGTGGATCGTGGTACCGCGCTGGGGGCGCGATTCGATTGAATACGTTCCTTTCAGCATTTTCACCCGCTCCTGCATGCCGATGAGACCCAGCCCTGGGTCCTCTTTTGCTGCTTCGATGTCAAAGCCGGCGCCTGAATCGCTAACTGTGAGATGAATTTCGTCAGCCATTCCCCACAACCGCACTTCGAAGTGCCGCACTCCACTGTGCTTCACCGCGTTGTACAGGGCCTCCTGTAGTACCCGGAAAAGGCAAAGGGATACGTCCGGCGACACGAAACTGGGGAGGTCATGGCTCCTGAAGTCAATCTCCACACCCTTCCGCTGACCGAATTCTTCGCAGAAGCTTCTGATAACCGCTTCGATGCCTAGATATTCCAACCTCGGAGAGTGCAACTCGTGCGCGGAGGTCTTGACATCCGTCAATATTCCCAAGGTCTGTTTCCATACTGCGTCCATGCGGCTGAGCATTTCAGCTGTCTGATTAAGAGGGTCCGTTTTAAGTTGTTCGATCTGTATCGCCAACAACGCAAGACGTTGACCGATATCTTCGTGAAGGTCTCTCGCGATCCTGCTACGTTCGCACTCTTCTGCCTCAATCACCCTGCGGCCCACGCTCGCGAGAACCTCTTCCGCCAGTTTGCGCTCGGTGATGTCCGCCACTATCCCGATCATCCGCAGCATCTTGCCTTCTCCGTCGAAGAAGGCACGAGCCCTCTTCTCCAACCAAATTGCACCACGGTTGGGAAGCAAAATGCGGTAGGTAGTGTGACTGGTCGGGTTCTCTGGGGTAAGTTCGGCAACTGACGCAATAAAGTTTGCGCGGTCGTCTGGGTGGACTTTGTCCAACAACTGCTGACGGGTAAGGCAACTCGGCTCGACCGTCGAACCGAGGACATTCCTATAGTCCGGGGATCGCACTATCACATCCGTTGCGACGTCCCACTCATATGCGTACATCGCTCCGGCTTGCACTGCCAGTCGAAACCGTTCCTCGCTTTCTCGCAGCTCCTCCTCCGCCCGCCTGCGGTCACTGATGTCTACCGAAATACCCAGCATCCGCGTGGGTTTTCCATCCGCTGCGTAGTGGAACTCCCCTTCGGCTGAGACCCAGCGCACAGTTCCGTCCGGCCAAAGAAGACGGAACTCTGCCGCGTAAGGCGTCCGGCTTTGCATTGCATCCTTGACCGCTTTCGAAACTCGCTCTCGGTCCTCGGGGTGAATCCGACGATGAAAATCTTCTACGCGCCCGACGTAGGTATCGGACGGAATCCCAAACTGAGTTTGCAGGTCGCCGAACCAGGAGTCTCGTCCGCTTTTAAGGTCCCAATCCCACGCCACGCATTTACCGGATTTCATTGCCAAACGAAGCCGATCATTAGCGAAGCTCAGACGTGAAGCCAGCTCGCTTTTGACGAGATGCTCCCTTATATAGGCAGCGAAGGCGAGACATACGATCGTGGCGATTGCGATCAGCAGACGGAACGTCCGCGTGCTTGTGGTTTCATTCCTGTGAAACAGCTCCCACACAACAGGGATGGTGATCAGCACAACCATGAGCATTGCCCACGAAGAAGCCCCTGATTTGCTGCTAGATTGGGTTGCTCCTGCTTCAGCCCCCGATAACTGCCGTGCGCGTAGCGGTATCCAAACAAACCAGCAAACAGAGCCGGTCAGACCCAGACCGTATAGCTTCCCGTTGACGTACCCTCCCGAGTCAATCGCCATGTTGGCGACGGCGGAACTTAAGGCGTAAAGGGCGGACGCGCCGAAGAGATGAAGATAAATTGACTTCCAAGGAGCTTGCACGCGAAGCGTCAAAATGCCTGCGGCCAAAACTAGCGCCACATTTTCTATCAGGTAGAGGATGTCAAATCGCAGGGCGTAGCTGGCGGTATTGGCTGAGTGCTGGTAAGGGAAGACAATGTAACCGTAAAGAGAGCCCCAGAAAAGCAGCGAGAGGAGAGCGCCTAAGATCGCTCGGTAGGGCCTGTGATCGGATGGGTTTCGGTGTGGAAAAGCGGCCAAAGCTGCCATGAACGGTACGATGTGCAGAAACAATATCGGTTCAGCAGTCGAACTGTCGGGCATCTCGATGCGTAGGCCAAGCTCGTAGTACAGCTGAATCGACTGGTCTAGTAACCATAGACCACACCCAATTGCGAGGAACACCCAGAAGAGTCGACTTCCCAGTGTCTTCTGTATTCCGTTCCGGACGGCGAAAATGCTCGCCAAAACCAGAAGCAAGAAATAACTGATACCGCTGTATGAAACGAGGAAAGAACCCGGCTTTAAGGCGAGTGAAAGAGCGGCTTTGATGAATATGATTCCGATGAGGGCCGTCGGCCAAGAAGCAAATCTCTGGCTTATTCTAAAATTCAACGAAGATCGTTCTCCCATGATTCCACCCAGAATCCGTCAGCAGACGGATCACGATAAAAGTGCCGACAAAATGCGGGAACAACTACCCACTGCGCCCATCGCTAGCAACAAGCACAAAGGCTGCGTCACTGATGTCAAACGCGCCGGAGATATTTTCATCTGCCTTGTGCCGGAGTGACATGAGGAACGAGGTGATTCCGCCGGAAGCTCTAGCCGTTTGTCTAATTCATAGGCCTTACCCGCCTGCCCGCATGGAATCACTCTTCGACCTGAGGGGCACGCGGGCATGGATCGCGGTGCCACGCTGCGGCTGCGACTCGACTGAAAGCTCTCCATTCACCAGTTTTAGCCGCTCCTCCATGCTCGTGAGACCGAGCCCTGCGCCCTCTTTCGCCGCTTGCGTGTTGAACCCTGCACCAGAATCGCTGACTGTTAGATGAATCTCACCCGGACTTCCCCACAACTGCACTTCGACGTGACGTACCCCGCTGTGCTTCACAGCATTGTGTAGGGCTTCCTGTAGAATTCGGAAGAGCGAAAGCGAGATTTCCGGAGTTGGCAAAGGGCTTGGCAGATCATGACTTTCAAATTCAATCTCCATTTTCTGCTTTTCTCCGAACTCTCGGCAGAAGCCTCTCATGGCTGCAACGATGCCCAGATATTCTAGCTTTGAAGAGTGCAAGTCGTGGGACAAGGCCTGAACATCAGCCGATATTTCCGAGGTTTGCTTCCAGAGTTCGTCCAAACGGCTGCTCACTTCAACAGCCGAATCCGGGATAGCCTGTTTCATCTGTTGAAGCCCCACCGCCAGCAACGCAAGCCGTTGACCGATATCGTCGTGAAGGTCTCTGCCGATCCGGTTACGCTCCTTCTCTTGGGCCTCAATCAGCCTGCGACTGGCATGCGAAAGAGCCTCTTCCGCCTGCTTGCGGTCGGTGATGTCTGAAGTGACGGCAAGAACATAGGGCTCTCCCTCGATTTCGATCAAGTCCGCCGATGTTAATCCGATACGGATACTCCCGTCTTTCACACGATAATGCACCTCCCGATCACGAACACCACCCTCGGACAGAAGTCGTTTTGTGAGTTCCTCTCTTTGGGAAGGCTCGACCCAGAGCCCTATGTCAAATGGCGTACGTCCAATGACCTCCTCACGGCGGTAGCCGGTGAGACGTTCAAAGGTATCGTTGACTTCAATGTAGCGATGGTCTTTCGCACTCGTCAAAGCGATCGCCACTGGGCTTGCTCGAAAGGCCTTCAGGAACTTCTCTTCCGACTTCTTCCGTGCTTCCTCAGACTGCTTGCGCTCCTCCGCAAGGGCTGCGAGGACCATAAAAGGTATTGCGGCGAACAACAAGAAAAGCTGTAGCGAAAATACATTGGTGAGTGGCTCTGGTCCGGTGAAGGGACCGCGTCCGCGGACAGCACCCCAAATCGAGAGAAAAGCAACGACAATCATTGAAGTGCTGGTTCCAGTGACTCCGAAACGCAAAGCTGACCACAGCAGAAACGGCACCAACGAATAAAGGAGTACTGGACGGCTGCCCACCCCCGATGCGATGAATGTGATATACCCCAAGACCAACAACCCGGCGACCAGCAGGGCTGCTTCGAGGTGGAAAGCACGTCGCTTCTGTCCCCATGTGAACACCGCACCCGCCCAACCCAAAATAGCTGGCGTCAGAGCGAGCAAAGCCAATGCCTCTGTAAAGAAGGAAACCCTCCAAGCAACCCAGTAGTCTCCCCCGAGGACACTCGCACTGACTGAAGCTGCAGCAATTGGGGCAAGCACCACGGCAAAGAGTGAATATCTTGCCAGCGACTTGACGCTATTCAAACGAGGCATACCGCCGAAGGTGTAGCTCACACCCAAAGCGGCGATCAGAATTTCGACCGTATCTCCCAGGTTGAGCAAAGCAATTGAACGAATCGTCAGCCCTGCCTGAAGGTCGTAAGTAACGAATCCCGCAAGTCCGGCTACGAGAAGCGCAGGCCAGAACTTACGCGGCGCTAACAACAACACTGCAACTAGAAACGCGCAACCCGGCCAAAGCGGCCAGATCATTTGGGGGCGTACCACCAATTGATATCCGAGCCTATCTGTAAGGTAAGACAGCGCAGCTACTAGGCAGACGAGGATCAGCACGTAGAACGGAGAGTCTAGATTCGCGAACTTTCTGGCCGAGCGAAAGGACAAACTGCTCATTTGTGTACTTCCAGGATGGCGAGGACTCGGTTGAGGATGATCACTTCGCCAAGACTTTAGCGGTGCTCAGGCCCAACGTAAGTCTAGCATCGGGATGACAGAATACGACCAAGCGCACATTCCTCCTCTCAATTATTACGCGCTGGCCGCCTCACGGAAGCATAATGCGACTGTTTGTGCGCCCGGCCACGTAGAAGCGTGACGTTAGACACGCTGCCAGGCTGCCTATTCCGCCACTTTCTGAGTGGCTTCCACGCCTACACTTAGAATCAGAGGAAAGAGCGATGGCTCGGTTTGCATTGGTTCTTCTGCGCTGGAAGATCGTACTGCGGGAAAATTTTGAAGCCCTTTGGCAGCTCACCGAGGTCGGGCTGTGGCTGATTTTTGGTGGATTAACATTGTCCGCTCTTTTATTGTACCGGCTGCCCTCGCCCGGTATTGGCGTTGCGGTTATGGGCGTCGTGGCGGCTCTGATGGCGGCGCGTGTCAACCCACGGGGTTTTGAGAAAGCCGCTTGGATGATCCTAATGTCTGCGTTGCTTGTAGTTGAGATTCTTGCCGTTCGCAAAGATCGCAATGAGCACGACGCTGCAATGGCTAATTTGCTAGGCCAAACGATGGGCGGAAGCGGTTATTTGACGTTCTTCCCAACGTTCCCGTCGAATAACCCCGCATCGGGCGATGTATGGCCGGTTCAGGCCGCTTATTTTCCTAAGTCCAGCAGCGAGCCCGCATTCCCATTGATGGACGTGAATGTGGATTTTTACATTCGCCCCTCAAAAGGCGACGCCTATAACGACGGTTTCAGCAAAGAGGTAATGGACAGCCTTCGTACTCCGGCTCACTATACGTTGGGAACAGTTATACCAACCACCATTTTTGCCGCACCTTTCAAAATGCAGTCCGGAAAACGGTATCAGCTACGCATCACTACACGGCGGGATTTCTTTTACGAGAATGTGAACATAGACACAGATCCGAATGCGCCTGGAGGGTACAAAGTGTCGTGGTGTTTATATCGCTATGCTGATAACAAATTGCTGGACGGGAAATGCGAGTGACCCGGGCCAGAGGGGTCAAACCTTCTGGCCTTTTACGTGGGTATGGCGAGGCATTACCGCCAATCCATTTCCCTGTGTAGGAACTCGATTCTGAGTTGGCAGCGTTTGCACGTGGTCAAGTGTTCTTCGAAGTCGTCAGAACTCAGCTCCATTTCGTCCCCTTGCTCACAGGCTTTGGGGGACTCGCCGGGACCGTATTCCAGCAACTCCAGTAACCTGAGGGATTCAGGCAGGGGCCTTAGTCTGCTCTCCCAACGGCACCACGTAGCAATTGCTATTTGGAGACGATTCGCAGCCGCCTGCTGTGTTAGACCGAGTTTCTCTCGTTTTGCTTTGAATGGGTTCGTTCGCGTTGGGGTCATGGAAGGACTATATCACACGAGTACTCGCGTGACTAGTCTGAATGATTGCCCGTCCCCAAAGCCCATGATCCGCTCCTAATGCTGTTCGGTGTAATCTACTCTGGATTATCTGCGAGCAGTTGGCTGCAATTCGGAACGTCGTTTGCCCACTCAGACGGACCTTTACTGAAAACCCGGCCCTTGATCGTGTTGCACAACGTCCCTGTCTTTGTGTCCAGCGCAAAAAACCCATTCCAAGGAACTCCTTCGATGACGTAGGGCACCGCTTGGATTGGCACAAATCGTTGATAGTGTGGCTTCACCGCCGGTGTCGCGCCCTGAGGCTGGGATGCGTCGCATCCTGTCAGCACTGCCGCACAAACCAGGGTAAGAATCCATTTCCACGAGGCCATGTGCTTCACTCCCGATAACTCCTTCCCGCCAATCTTACCCATTTGCGCGGGTGTGTATTACTACTCTACGCAATCAGCGTTGTCAGAAGCGTAGCCTAGAGGAGTGCCCGGACTGCCGTTGTCGCATTAACCTACGGCCCAATGCCCCAAAATGTGCGCTCTAACTGCGCTCTGTTTGCTGGTTTAATGGTGCTTTTCATGGTCTTAAGTGTCATCCGCTGACCTGCATCTCGTTGAAACTACGTTTAAGTGTTGATTCGAGTCCTTCATCTCCCGCCAAGAGCGAGCATGGTATAGCGGCTGGTGCCTCGGGCCTCCAACCCGATGACGCGAGTTCGACTCTCGCTGCTCGCTCCATAGATTTGTGAGGGCGGAAGTCGTCTAGTGGCCAAGACGCGACGTTGCCAACGTCGAGAGCGCGGGTTCGAGTCCCGCCTTCCGCTCCAAGGTTGTGAGGTGGCGTAGCCAAGACAGCGAGGCGTCTGCCTGCAAACCAGATCATCGGGAGTGCAATTCTCCCCGCCACCTCCAGAGTTTTGTGCTGGTGTAGCTCAGTGGGAAGAGCGCGGGCCTCGTAAGTCCGTGATCGGCGTTCGAATCGCCGCGCCAGCTCCGCTGGTATAGCTCAACGGGAAGAGCAGGCGCACGGTAAGCGCCCGACCGCAGTTCGAGGCTGCGTGCCAGCTCCAAAAAGTATTGCTGGTCTAGCACAGTGGGAGTGCAGAGAGCTTGTACCTCTCCGACGAGTGTTCGATTCACTCGACCAGCTCCAGATTTTTATGGCGGGATTGGCCGAATGGCTTAGGCACTGGATTGTGGCTCCAGTCACGAGAGTTCGATTCTCTCATCTCGCCCCATTTGGGCGGTTCGTATAAGGGGATTACCCACGGCCTGCAACCGTGAAATGCGAGTTCAACTCTCGCACCGTCCACCAGATTCTGGCTCGTGAACTCGACGGCAGAGTGCTGGTCTGAAAAGCCAGTGGATACGGTTCAATTCCGTGACGAGCCACCAGAATCGGGAGGCTTAATGGACTGGAGACACACTCCGTTGTTAGTCGGAAAGCTTTCCCTGAGAAATGGTTCACATTTTGCCACATTTTGCCTTGCGCAGAATTCGAACTTATGGCATCTTCAGTCATCACCATACGAAAGGACGCCCGATTTGGCGCATTACAACCACAAACCGCTAAGCGGGCAACCACGGCGAACTAGCCAGGGTTGCTTCAGGGCGCCATCCGACCTCGCTAACTAGTCGTTAGCGCCCTTAACGCAAAGCCAATAAGTAAGACAGAGTCTGCAGGGATGCTGTATTCCCGGTTGCCGTTACGCGGACGCGGCTCGCCCCGTCTGTCTGGGGCGGCCACTTCCTTTGCTAACTCAGAGGTCCGGCCAAAGCGCCGGTTAGAAACGACTTAGTATGTTGGAATTCCTGAAGAGTATCGTGACCGGGCAGAATCAGTTCGCCTCGGGCGGGCTACTGCTCATGATTATCGGTGGGCTGAGTGTCTATCTGCGAGCTGTGCCAGAAAAACTCTGGGAGTGGTTCGTTGGCCAAACCACCATGATGATCACTGTAACGAACGACGATGCCGCGTTCGTGTGGGTGAAGGAGTGGTTCCTTGAGCAAAAGTTTCTCAAGAGAATTCGCCGGGTGGATCTTGACACGACCATGCGCCACGAGCGGATCGCGCTGATTCCGGCGCCGGGCGTCCATTGGTTTTGGTATCGCGGGAGGCCGTTCCAGGTCTGGTTCTCCCGTACTGAAAGCACACGTGAACGAGCCGCGAAAAGGGTCGAGGCGCTCACGTTCCGAACGTTGGGCAGAAAACGCGCGTTCCTGCAGCATTTTGTGGACGATGTCGTGAAATGCCACATCAAGCGTCAGGGTGTGCAGTCGTATCTGTACACGTACAACGATGGCTGGAGCTACATAGAAGGTTATGCACCACGATCACTTGATTCGGTGGTTCTTGAACCGGGTGAAAAGGAACATCTGGTGCAGGACGTGTTTTAGTTTCGTAATTCGAAGGTCCGATATGGACGCCTAGGGGTTCCGTACCACCGCGGCTATTTGCTATACGGACCCCCTGGGACGGGGAAGACTTCGTTGGTATCGGCGCTTGCTGCACACTTCGGGCTATCGATTTATACAGTCAACCTCACGGATTTCAACGACCGGAGCTTGATGAACGCAGTCCATGAAGTGCCGGCGAATTC
>DASXBH010000168.1:0-16308 GCA_036491775.1 Candidatus Acidiferrum sp. | reverse complement strand
GTAATTCCGCCGGGAGTGCCCGACTTTCGTGTGGAAGCGCGGGGAACGCTTCCGAATGACGCGTTGCTGTTAAGTTTCTTCCCTCACATGCATCTGCGCGGAAAACGGTTCGAATACAACCTTCTCAATCAGAATCGAACCATCACCCCATTGCTGCGCGTGAATTACCATTTCCACTGGCAAATGAGTTACCGGCTCGCTGAGCCACTGCCCCTGAAAGCTGGCACGGAATTGCAGGCTGTGGCGTGGTACGACAACTCCAAAGAAAATCCACACAATCCAGATCCGACCGCGGCCGTTCGCTGGGGCGAACAAACTTATGAAGAGATGATGGTCGGATTTTTCGATGTGGCGGTGGAAAGGGACTTCGACAAAAAGAGATTCTTTCAGCGGCAAAGGGCGAGGAATGGGCCTTGACTGCCGCCAGTCCGCTCGCCACGTAGATTCACAGCTTTCAGCTGTGAACAGAACAGCCGGACAGCCCTTCGTCATACGAGTCGCGAAAATCATTCAGATCGACCGCCCGCGCAGTGGCTAACCGTCACCTGCGACGGAAAAGCTATTTGTAGATTGACTACGGGCATGGCGGGGAGTTCCGCGCGCCGCAAACCGCTGTGCTACATTGCGCAATTGGAGCAATGCGGCACAAATCTCTGTGACTACGCAAACACCCATCGATCCGAGACGTCCCACGGCGCCGCCGACACCATCGGCCACACCGAAAATTCATCGCGTGGAAGTATATTGGCACGCGGTCACCTATAAGACCGTGGCGCTGTATGCCCTGATCGTAATTGTCATTGTGGTCGCCGCTCTTTATGTCGGTAAGCCCGACTGGACCTCCATAATAACGACCAAGCTTTCCAAGGCCCTGGATACCACCGAGACCGACACGATGCCATTGAGTCAGACGCAGGCAAAATTCGTGAACCTCGACGGCCGGGTGCAAGTCAAGAAGGTAAATTCCGTGACTTGGGTCGATGCGGATTATCACACCGCGTTGGATAAGGGTGACTTGATTCAAACCGGTTCCGATGGGCTCGCCCGTATGACGTTTGCGGACGGCACCGAATACACGGTAAAAGCCGAGACCTTAGTTACCGTCGAAGAAAATAACGTTACGCGCGACCACTCCAACACCGCAGTGCGTATCAACACTGGCGCGGTCGATCTTGCCACGCCAATGTGGTCTTCACGCGATTCGCAGGCAGCGGTGAGCATAGAAGACGCCACGGCGTTCATGAAGCAGAACAGCCGCGCGACCGTAAAGAATGACCCGCAAAAGAACGAACATGAAATTACCGTGGCTACCGGCTCCGCCGAAGTGCAGCGCGGCCAGGAAAAGATTGAGTTGATGCAGTATGAGAGAGCGAGTTTCGCCAGCGGCAGCAGCAGCATCCAGAAGACCAACGTGCTTGCCCCTCCTGCCCTTGTAGCGCCGCTGAATTTGTCGCCAATCATCTCTGAAAATCCAAAGTCGACTCCCGTCCATTTCGAGTGGCAGCCCATTGAAGGTGCAGTCAGCTATACGCTGCGCATCAGTCCCACCACCAGCTTTACCAAATTGGCCAAGCCTGAAGTGAAAGTCACAGGTACGAGCGCCGAAGTTTCAGGGCTGGAAGCGGGCGATTACTTCTGGAACGTGACCGCCTCGAACGCCAAAAAAGAAACCAGCGAATTCAGCGAGATGTTCAAGTTCATGCTGGTGGCTCAAGGCAAAGAACAGGGCATGCTTCTGCAGATTGAGCCGGCGCAAATCCATGGGCGCGTGGCGGAAATCATCGGCAAGGCCGAGCCGGGTGCGGCGTTGATCATCAACGGACAGCCTGTTGCAAATATTTCGCCGGATGGAAGCTTCCGGCATTTCACCGAACCGCTTGATCCGGGACAGCACACTATCACCGTTATTGGCTCGAACCGGCGCGGTGGCACGGCGAAAAAAGAAGTTTCCATCGTGGTGCCGAAATAATTTTTGGGGGGAACGGCGGCTGCAATTTTGCGCAGACCGGCGAATCCAGCGACAATGGGTTACACGGATGGTATCCGCACGCGGAGATCCTACCGAGCAGGATTTTCTCCGCAGGGGGAACGCGGTAATGAATAAGAACGGTTACAACCTGAGGTCGGTGTTCAGTTTGTTTTCGTCCGACCTGGCAATCGATTTGGGCACGGCGAACACCTTGGTGTTCTCGCACGGCAAAGGCATCGTCGTAAACGAGCCGTCGATTGTGGCAATTAACAAGTCCAGCGGCGAAGTCGTGGCGGTTGGTCGCGAAGCAAAAGACATGCTGGGACGCACTCCAGGCAACGTTGTGGCGATTAAACCGATGAAGGATGGCGTGATCGCGGATTTTAAAGTCACCGAAAAGATGCTCACCTATTTCATTCAGAAGGCCCACAACCGGCGCGTTCTGGTGCATCCGCGCATTGTGATCGGCGTGCCAAGCGAAATTACCCCGGTAGAAAAACGAGCCGTGCAAGACTCTGCGTATCGCGCCCGCGCGAGCGAAGTCTACCTGGTGGAACAGGCTATGGCTGCGGCAATTGGTGCGGGCCTGCCCATTGAAGAACCATCCGGCAACATGGTGGTCGACATCGGCGGCGGCACCACCGACATCGCCGTGATTTCCATGAGTGGCATCGTGTATTCGCGCTCAGTGCGCGTGGCCGGAAACGAAATGGACGAAGCGGTGATGCAATACCTCAAGCGCAAGTACAACCTGCTGGTTGGCGAGCGGACTGCCGAACAAATCAAAATGGAGATCGGTTCGGCCTATCCTCTGGAAAAGCCTCTTACCATGGAAGTGAAGGGCCGGAACTTGATTGAAGGTGTGCCGCGCACGGTTACGATCGACGACAGCGAAATTCGTGAAGCGCTCAGCGAATGCGTAGCGACTATCTTGAATGCGGTGCGCGTAGCACTCGAACGGACGCCACCGGAACTTTCCGCAGACATCAGCGATCGCGGCATCGTGTTAACAGGCGGTGGCGCGTTGCTGAAAAATCTGGACAAGCGTATTCGCGAAGAAACTGGCTTACCGGTATCGATTGCCGACGATCCGCTGGCGTCGGTGGTGCTGGGCACTGGCAAGATGCTGAGCGACTTTAAACTTCTGCGGCAAGTTTGTATCGATTGAGATTCGTTGAGATTTTTCGTCGTAGTTCTTTCGCATAACGTGAGCTGGTTGATTCGGTTTGGCAGGCTCGGGGGAAGTTCCCAGCATCCCACGTGCAAATCCGATAGCGGGACGCGAGTGTAAATATGGTGGCAATTCCCTCAAGACATAAGTCGGTGGCGCTGCTGACTGGCGTGCTCATTGCACAGATCCTTTTGCTGGCTGTCCAGATTAAACGCGATTCGCGGGGGCGACTGGTGCGTGTCTGGGCGATTACCGCGGTCTCTCCGGTGGAAAAAAGCGGCGCGTGGGGATTTGGGCGGATTCGCGGTGTTTGGAATCATTACTTCGCATTGCAAAACACGGCTCGAGAGAATGAAGCGCTGCGCGTGGAAAATGACGCGCTAAAACTGACCATTTCGGAGTTACATAGTAAAGCCAGCGAAGCGGATCGGCTCGCGGCGCTCCTGAATTTCAAGCAGTCCCACGAGAGCGTGCCGATGGTTGGCGCGCGCGTGATTGGTGCGAGCCCAGGTGACGGCAGCCGCGCCATTGAAATTGATCGGGGAGAACGCGACGGCGTTCGCCGCAATATGGCCGTTATTACACCCGATGGCGCCGTGGGCAAGGTGATTGAGACCTACCGCGATACCGCGCAAATTTTGTTGCTTACGGATCGTGAGAGTGGTGCCGGGGCGATGTTCGTCCAGTCCCGCAAGCAGCACCCCATTGGCGGCACCGGCGAAGCAACGCTGGCGATGAAGTACGTACCGGGCGACGATACTGTAACCGTTGGCGAACAAATCGTAACCAGCGGCATGGATAAGATCTTCCCGGCCGACGTGCCGGTGGGCACAGTGATCGAAGTAAGGGGTGGAAACCCGTTCAAGCAGATCAAGGTGCAGCCCGCGGCCCATCTGGATCGGCTGGAAGATGTGATTATTTTGTTGAAGCAAGTCGCTGTAGAGTTCCCCAAGGATGCCGACGCGACAGGTGTGGCGGCGCCGAGCGCCGCGCCAAGCTCGGACAGCGGAGTAGTGAATGCGGCGCCGGCGCCGGCCAGCACGGTGAAAAAGCCATGAACGATACGTACGAATTGCGTGGCGGCGAAACGCACATAGAGGTACACAAGTTTTTCCCCGGTTCAATTTTGGTAGCAACGTTTTTAGCGTTGGCGTTGCAGACCACCGTGCCCGTGTACTTCCCGAAATTTGCAATTCTAGATTTACCGCTGCTGGTTACTATTTATTTTGGATTGAGCCGGCGGAATCCGTCGACCGGTTTGCTGCTGGGCATGATCATCGGCTTGCTGCAAGATAGCTTAAGCGGCCCAACCGTGCCGCTTGGTCTCTATGGAATTGCGAAAACCGTGATCGGCTATCTAGCGTCATCGATTGGCGCGCGACTGGATACAGAACATCCTGCGGCGCGCTTCTCGCTCATCATGGCTTTCTACGTAGTTCATCACATCGTTCTGCTGCTCACCCACCGCTTGCTCCTGGCCCAGACCGAGCCCTGGTTCACGACGCATTTAGCAATCGCAGCTGCAATCAATGCCGTCTTGGGCACCCTGCTGTTCGTGCCTCTGGACCGGCTCCGGCGAAACTCCTAATCCGAGTTTCATTCCCAACATTTTGAAAACACGTCGGCTTAGTGGCTGAGTAGGAATTGCTTGAAGTCGTCATAGCTGTTGCTCATCGGCAGTGACAGCTTGGGCTGCTGCAAGTGGCGCGCGAGCCGTTCTGGTAGCGGCGGTGCGACGCCAATTCCTTTTTGAACAATTTCAGCAAATTTCGCGGGATGCGCTGTGGCAAGCACCAGACCCTGCGAAGGCTCAGGGTGTTCCCTCCGATAGGCCTCCCAGGCGTGAAGCCCGACGGCGGTGTGGGGATCGGCAATGTAGCGGTAGCGATCCCACGCAGCGTGCATTTGATGAAGCGTTTCTTCGTCGCTGACGCCGTGCCCCCAAATCTCGCGGCGAACATTTTCAATGCGGTTGCGGCAAAGATCCAACAGCCGCGGAAAATTGTTGGGGCTGCCAACGTCCATGGCGTTCGAATAGGTGGCTTGCGCGGGACGCGGCTGATAGTTGCCGGTCAACAAATATTGCGGGAAGACATCATTGGCGTTCGTGGCGGCAATAAATTGCGCAACTGGAAGCCCGATGCGTTTCGCGAACAGGCCAGCCGTGAGATTGCCAAAATTCCCGCTAGGGACTGCAACAATCAGCGGCACCGAGGCGACAGGCAATTGCCGATACGCAGCAACGTGATAGAACATCTGCGGCAATAAGCGGCCGACATTTATTGAATTCGCGGAAGTGAGAAAAGCCCGCTTGTTCAAGGCTTCATCAGCGAAGGCCTGCTTCACCAGTCGCTGGCAGTCGTCGAACGTGCCCGAAATTTCGAGCGCGGTGATATTTTCTCCAAGCGTGGTGAATTGCTTTTCTTGCGCCTCACTGATTCGCTTCGAGGGATACAAAATCACCACCCGAATCCCCGGAACCCGCAGAAAACCATGCGCCACAGCGCTGCCGGTGTCGCCCGAAGTGGCCACCAGCACGGTAAGTTGACGGGATTCGCCCCGCACGAAATAGCCCATCAGACGCGCCATGAACCGCGCTCCAAAATCTTTGAACGCCAGCGTTGGACCATGGAACAACTCAAGGATATGGAGCGCTGGAGAAAGCGAAACGAGCTTCACCGGGAAATTTATCGCTTCCGCAACCGTTTGCCACAGGACTTCTTCGGGCACATCGGGTGTGGCGAAGGGCCGAACCACCCGGAAACATACTTCGGTGAACGGCAGGCGGCGAAACTCTTCAAGTTCTTCGGACGTGTGGCGCGCGATTTCCGCAGGCATGTATAAGCCACCGTCCGGCGCCATGCCGCGAAGCACCGCGCCGCGCAACGACGTGAGCGGGGCCTTGCCCGCAGTGCTGCGATATCTCATCGACACTCCGCCCGAATGCGATTATTTGCGCGCCGCAAGTTGGTCCTTAATTTTATCCAGAAATTTTTCGCCAGGAGAAGCAGCCGTAGACAAAGCGTCAAGCGACAATTGACGAAGGCCCGCGACCGGAATCGTGCAGTGCGCCAGTGCCTCGTAGCTCTGTCGTCGTGCGCCAATCAGTGCGGGATAACAACGAGCAACAGTTTCGCGAGGATTTTCTGAGGGCCGCGATCGAAACGCGCCGCGCCACAACACGGGTTTGGGATCTTCTAGGTAACGCTGGATCAGAAGTTGCTGTTCATCGGCAGAGGCCGCGAGATACACAATGGTCATCTGCTTGCGAAGTCGGTGCAGCAGATGATTGCCGCAATAGATGACGCTACCCGTGGTATCGAGGATCAAATCGCTCGCAGGATTTTTCTCCAGGCTCGTCAAAACTTCGCCGAGCGCCGCCGTCTCCTCCGATAAATATTGCGACTCTCGCTCCGCGTACGTGTCACGATCGGGCCAACCCATCCAGGCAGCTACGCCGTTGATGCCAGTAAAACCGCCGGAACTGAGCGTGGGCGCAAGCCGCGCTTCAATCTGATCGTCGCAGGAAATTGCGGCATAGCCGAGGGCTGCCAGATGTTTAGTCCAGTAAGACTTACCGGCGCCAGACATGCCGATAAGCGCGAGTCGCAAAGGCTTGTGAGAAAGTGAGGCCATGCAGAACTAAGAATTGTAGATGATTCAGCAAGAACCGAGAAACTCAAAAGCAGCCAGTGTGTTTCGCAAAGTGCTGCCGTCCGAATGGCCTTTTAGAGTGGCTAAATACTGCCCTTTCCGGCGCCTACAGCCTCTTTATTAGACCGCTACCTGCCCTTCCGTACGAGTTGCACTGCCTATATGCAAGTGCTACTTTTGAAGAGGCTTACGAATCTGGCGGATTCGAGGCTTGGCGGCGGAGAAAATTGCGCTTTTGAGGCTGAAAAACGCCTTGTTGGCCAAGATTTTAGGTGAATTTCGCTGCAGAGTAAGGAATGCGCGAGCGGGCACCGCTCAGCCCTGAAATTCAGATGGGCTCGCGCGCAGGATCTGCGTGTCGTACTGGTTCCGCAACGATAATCGATTGCCGCAAGAACGGCTCGCTGCCGCGTCCTATGTGATCGTGGGCATGATCACTCTGCTGCTGCTGGGCTTCTGGAAACTCCAAATCATCGATTCCGATAAGTATGGGCAAATGGCCGAGCGCAACCGCGTTCGCTCCATCCCGATTATTGCGCCGCGCGGACGTATGCTCGATCGCGACGGCCGGGTGCTTGTAGACAACTACCCGTCGTTCTCGGTCCTGCTGTTGCGGGATGACATGGCGGCGGTGGAGAAGAGCCTATCCGTGATCGCGGATGGATTGGGCTTGTCGATCGATGACCTCCACGAGCAACTGGCAAATACGGCGAAACTCCCCAAATTTCAGCCCATAGTCATCAAGCCGGAGGCGACTCCCGCGGATGTGGCATTTATCGAGTCGCATCGCGCGGACATTCCTTTGTTGGAAATGTTGATGGTCCATCGCCGGCGCTACTTGCCAGCCGGATTCATGGCGCATGCCAGCGGGTACGTCGGTGAAGTAAGTGAAAAACAAATTGAGGACAGCAACGATAGGCTCCGCCCTGGCGACGTAGCAGGAAAGAGCGGCTTGGAGCGGCAATACAACGATTTGCTGGTAGGTACCGACGGCATGCGCCGCGTCATCGTCAACAGTGTCGGCAAGGAAATGGGCCGGCTCTCGCAACAGGAAGCCATTCCCGGCAAGCAGATTCAGTTAACCATTGATTACGATTTACAGAAGATTGCCGAAGACGCTCTGGCGGGTAAAAAGGGCTCGGTGGTTGCCCTCGATCCTCGCACCGGTGAGGTGCTGGCACTGGCAAGCCAACCCGCACCTGATCCGAACGACTTTGCTATTCGTGTTTCGAAAGAAGAATGGCTGCGTCTAAACACAGATGAAGACCGCCCGCTTTTGAACCGTGCCATCCAGGCGCAACTTGCGCCGGGTTCAGTCTTCAAAATTGTGATGGCCACGGCAATGCTGGAATCGAAGGTACCGCCCGAGGATTTCCACGCCTTCTGCCCCGGTGCGGCAACATTCTACGGACGCCAATTCAAATGTTGGGTATATGGCAAGAGCAGCCACGGCTCCGTCGATTTACACGCGGCGATCGTGCATTCGTGCGACGTATTTTTCTACAACGTGGGCATGCGCATGGGCATCGACCGCATTTCGAAGTACGCAAAACTAGTAGGGCTCGGGTCGCGAACCGGAATTGATCTGCCTTCCGAAGAGCCAGGACTAGTTCCATCGGAAGAGTGGGTACAGCGCGTCTATCACCGCAAGTGGTATCCCGGCGAAACGATTTCAGTTTCCATCGGTCAGGGAGCAGTAACAGTTACTCCGTTGCAGATTGCCTACATGATCGGCGGAATTGCGTCGGGCGGGGAATACAAACAGCCCCATTTGCTGAAGGATATTCAAACCGTTGGCGAGCACCGCATTGAACTTTCTGAGTCTACTGTCGAGCAAGTAACACAAGGAATGTACGGCGTTGTGAACGAAGGCGGCGGAACGGGCGCTGCGATCAGATTGCAGGGCGTCGAGTTTTGCGGTAAGTCCGGCACGGCGCAGGTTATCGGCGGCGATGCAAAATCGCGTTACGGCAAGGGCCAAAAGAAATTCAACAATAACGCGTGGTTTGTAGGTTATGCGCCGCGACGCAATCCAGAAATTGTGGTCAGCGTGCTCGTGGAAGCGGGTGGCCATGGCGCCAGCGCCTCCGGCCCAATCGCACGCGACATTATTAAGGCCTACTACGACAAGAAAGAAAAGAAAATGAACGGTCAGGCGACGGCACAAAATGTGAAGCCGAACTTTGAAAAGGGCGAAGCTCACATGGTAACCGTCGAAGATCCAAAGGCCGTAGTCAAGCCAGAAGAAACAGCCGCGGTGTTACAGCCGGCGGCGGCAAAAAAGCCTCGGCCAGAATAAATTTTGTTCAGGGAATTGGCATGGTAAAAGACGCAGCAGGTTCACGAGAATACGACTACTGGCTGTTGGCCATCCTGGCAGCAATCTGTGCGCTAGGCGTAGTGGAAGTTTATTCCACCACACACGGAAGCGCGCTGGCTGGCATGCACATGAAACAGTTGCGGTGGCTAATCATCGGCACAGTATTGATGTTCGTTCTATCACGTCTGGATTACCACCTGATTATGGATCAGGCTCCAGTTCTTTACATTATTGGCATCGTGGCGCTGCTGGCTGTGTTGCTGATGGGCCATACCCGATTTGGGGCCAAACGGTGGATTCCGGTGCTCGGAGAATTTCTTCAGGTGTCGGAATTGGTCAAATTGATTATAATCATTGTGTTGGCTCGCTTCTTCGCAGAAGTGCGAACCGACGAGCTTTCCCTGCAGGACTTGATTAAAGCAGGGCTTCTAGTAGGATTGCCACTGGCACTGATCCTGAAGCAACCCGATCTGGGCACCGCCCTTGTGTTAATGCCCATGCTGGTCGTCGGCGCATTCTTGGCAGGGCTGAAGTGGCAACATGCAGCAGTTTTTTCGTTAGCGGGTTTTCTGCTCGTAGGAGCGGTCTTTTATCCTCCTGTGAGCCGGCACATTCTGAAACCATATCAGCGGGAAAGAATTACCTCCTTCCTGCATCCAGAAGAAGATGCCAAAGGCTCAGGCTATCAACTGCTGCAATCGAAAATCGCCGTAGGATCCGGCGGATTTTGGGGAAAAGGATTCGGCAACGGCAGCCAGAATCAACTGGGATATATTCCCGTCCGGTATTCCGATTTCATCATGTCGGCGTGGGCGGAAGAACAGGGATTCAAAGGCGTGCTGCTTGCCTTAGGGCTGTACATGGCGTTGTTGTTACGTTTGGTGCAGAATGCCCAGCGAGCAAAAGACCGCGCGGGAATGTTTCTGGTCATGGGCGTAACCGCGGCGCTTGGGTTTCACGTTTTGGTGAATGTGGCTATGGTCATCGGAGCAATGCCGGTTACCGGAATTCCATTGCCGCTGATGAGCTATGGAGGATCGGCCACATTGTTTGTATTCCTGGCGATTGGTTTGGTGATGAATGTCCGGCTGCGCCGCTTCGTCAACTAACCATCGTCAGTAGGTAGTTCAGGCGCGACACCTCAGTTCAGGGAGGGCAGCGCCAGTGAAACGGTCCTTACATGGAGTTTGGACCGCAGGTACGCAAGAAGGACTTTAAGAGTGAGGACAGCATCGTCCGCCGTTCCCCCGGGTAAGACCCGGCAACGGACTTGCCTCGATAGCATGAGGTTTCAGGTACACGAGGGCCGCGCTGCGGCCACTCCCTCCGGCTACGAACGTCATGCCGCAACACTAGTGTTGTCGACAGCGTGCCCCGATGGGTATCGGGGTGGCGCCGTGCTTAGGACTTCCGACAGAGAGGTTCGAGCGGCGGTGCGTCATAAGGAGTTTTCATGTCGAAAGAATTGGTTATATCCGCGACTTCGCACGAGCGAAGAGTCGCGATTTTGGAAGAAGGACAGCTAGTCGAGATTTACATTGAGCGAGAAAAAGAATTTGCGCTCGTCGGCAGCATCTATAAAGGGAAAGTAACGCGGGTTCTGCCAGGCATGCAGTCGGCTTTCGTCGACATCGGCTTAGATGGCGACGCCTTCCTGTACGTCAGCGACGTTTTCGAAAATCTCGAAGATTACGATCACGGCCATGCGCACGACGCGCCACCCGTGGCCACGATTGCTGCGCGTGACAGCGCGGCGATCGAACGGCTACCCGGCGAGACCCTGTCCGCAGGTGTTCACGAAGAAGTGCTGCATCTCGAAGAGCCGCATGTCGATGAAAATCATGGCGGCGAAGAATCTCACGCCGAATCAGAAGGACTCGCTGTCGACCAGCACGAAGACCTTCGTGAGGGTCAAGGCGAACGTTTTTCCCAAGAGCGCGAAGCCGTTGAGCCGGAAGAGCGGCAACCCGAATCGAACGCATCGGCGCCTCAAAATTTTGCTCCCAGTTACAATCCCACGCGCAATTATCCACCGAGAATCGGTAACGATCGCGGCCCGTCACAGGGTCATGATCGCGGAGGAGACCGGGGCGGAGACCGTGGAGGCGATCGCGGACGTGGCGGGCGGCGTGGCCGCTGGGGCCGTCGCCGTGGCGGAAGTGGAAGCAGCGGCGGTGGCGACCGCGGCCGGCATCAAGGCCCGAGCCAAGCTGGACGCAATCTTCCTCCGTCAAAATACGCTTCGCCACAAGGCGGAGAACGGGATTCACGCGGCGGCGGTAGTTACGAAAATCGACGACCGCCTGATCGTGGACCGAGCGCACCTGTCGAATCGCGGGAAGACGATATCGTGTTGCCGGGCGAGTCGCTGGCCAAATATCGCGGTAAGCCTGCGCCCGCTCCAGTCGCTCCGGTCGAAGATCATGAGCCCGAGGAGCGCCAGCCTGATTTCGAGCAGACGCCCTCGCGTCCCGCCATTGGTATGACTCCAAACACCGGAGTGCCGCGCCGTTTTTCCGGTAGTTTGCCACACTGGGTTTTGGCGGACACCGAAACAGAATCAGAGCCACCGATGGCAGCCGATGCCGCAACCTTAGAGGAGCGGGCTGCTGAAGCTCCAGAGCAAGCGCCGTCCGCCGAGATCGCGGACGCGCATGAAGAGGACGTGGTTGCGGAACACCACGGCTCCACAGGACTAAGCGAAGAGGAACTCGGCGCCTTGTCGGCAAGGCTGGTGGAAGCGAAACACGAAGAGACCCAGGCGCGCGCAGAGGCCGATACATTGGCTGGCGGCCCGGACTTTGACGTCGAAGAAGACGAGGAAGAAGACGAAGAGGAAGAAAATGAAGCGGAGGTCGAGAACGAGGAACTTCATGAAGATAGCCACGAGGCATCTCATGAAGGCTCGCATGCGGCCGAAGAACATGCTTCCGAACGTCATGACCACGAAGAAGACGAAACCGAACAACACACCGAAGAACGCGAAGGCCGTGAAGGTGAAGCGCAAGGCGAATTAACCGCAGCCGAACGCGCCGATCAAGCCCACGACGATGCCATTGAACAAATGGAGACCGAGAGCGCTGCGGCGACAGCTGCGGCCGGTGGTGGCGGCACGGAAAGCCTCGGAGCAGCCATCATCGAAGAGGACGTGATTCTGCTTCCTGGTGAAACCCGTGCGCCCCGCAATCCCAACGCTCCACGCGAGGAATTTGTGCGACGCGATTCAGCGCGCATCGGTAGCAATCCACGTTCGCGCTTCCAGAGGCCGCAACGCGGCGGAAGTGGCGGGCGCGACCGCGGTCCCGATCGTGGGCCTCGTGGAAGGCATGATAACCGGCACGACCGGCGTGGGCCGGATCGCGGTGCCGACCGCGGTCCCGATCGTGGGGGAGACCGCGGGCGTGGACGCTTTGAACGTCGTCCGGGGGGTGGACACAGTGGTGGTCATCATCGTGGACATCACGGCGGAGGGCACGCACCACAACGCCGTCCACAACTGATCTCGGAGATGTTGAAGCCCGGGCAGGACGTGGTTGTACAGATCGCCAAAGAACCACTTGGCAAGAAGGGTGCGCGCATCACCAGTCACGTGGCGCTACCGGGCCGCTTCCTGGTGTACATGCCAACCATCGATCACATCGGCGTTTCGCGCAAAATCGCCAGCGCGGAGAATCGTTCGCGGCTTCGCCGGTTGGTGGGCGAAGCGCGTGGTAGCTATCCAGGCGGATTCATCGTACGTACCGCCGCAGGTGGCGCAACCGACGACGAAATTCGTACCGACATCGAGTTCCTGGGCAAGACCTGGAGCGAGATCAAGCAGAAGCACGATGACCGCAAAGCGCCGGCGCTGTTGCACCGCGATTTGAACCTGGTCGAACGCATTCTGCGCGACTACGTCAGCGACGACTTCACCGGTATCTGGATTGACAGCGAAGAGGAATACGGCAAGGTGGTGGAATTCGTCAGCCGCTTCCAGCCGAAACTCGTCAGCAAGGTGAAGCTGTACACCAAAGAACAGCCCATCTTCGAAGAGTTCGGCATTCAACACGAACTCGACAAAGCGCTGCGAGCGAAAGTGTGGTTGAAGTCTGGCGGATACATCGTCATCAACCATACCGAAGCACTGGTGGCCATCGACGTCAACACCGGCAAATTCGTGGGCAAAGGCTCCACGCGACTTGAAGACACCATCGTTAAGACCAACCTCGAAGCGGTAAAGGAAATCGTGAGGCAAATTCGCCTGCGCGACCTTGGTGGCATCATCGTTGTCGATTTCATCGACATGGAAGAACGCCGCAACCGCGAAAAAGTTCTTGGCGCGCTCCAAATGGCGCTGGAACAAGACAAGGCGCCCTCGAAGGCGCTCTCCTTCAACGAGTTTGGCCTCGTTTGCATTACTCGCAAGCGCACCAAACAGGCTCTGGAACGCGTGCTTTGCCAGCCATGCCCGTATTGCACCGGCTCGGGGATGGTGAAGTCGATTCCGACACTCTGCTACGAAATTCAGGCGGAAGCGCGCAAAATGGCCGTCGCCGACCACGAAGGGCCAAATCTGACCTTGCGTGTGCACCCAGAAATTGCCAAGGCGCTGAAGACCCGCGAGTCGATTCTGATCGACGAACTCGAGCAGAACTCGCACAAGCACATCATCATCCAGTCCGACGCCACCCTGCACTGGGAGCAGTACGACATCTACTAGTCGCCTGCTTTAGCAGCCGATTTAAGTAACACCAAACGCCCGAGTCTCACAGCTCGGGCGTTTTTTTCGGTCATTTAGTCGCGGTCGCGAAACTGGCGTGCAGAACCTGTGGATGGCGAAGGCGGAAAGACGGCAAAACGTGGCGCGGGCATTGGCGTATCGCCTTTGGCGTCTTCCCAAAGGAACTTGTTTAGGACGTGGTTATCCGCCGCGTCGGCGTGGCTGAAGTCTAGATTCTTCCCTTCTTTCCACTCCTTTGTGTTCATCTGGTACAGAAGCCCATCGTCGCGATTGCGATAATCTGCGCTGAAAGCAGGTTGCGTGCCAGGTCCGCTGAAGAGCGCTGCCATCACCGCCGCTCGCGAATCGTTTGCATTCATAGGCGGTGCCCCCAGCAGAGCTTCGATGGTACGCACCAAATTGATAGTGGTGTAGAACGTGTGGTCGACGAAGGGCGCAGTAGTCTGATCTTGTCCCGCTGATGGCACTCCTGCCGCAGGAGAATATTTGCTGATGACCAAAGCAATGCTGCGATGCGAGTCGACATGGTCAGGTCCATCTTGAGCATCATCTTCCAGCGCCAGAATGGCGGTGTCGTCCCAGTAGACACTGTGCGAAATGGCTTCGACGACACGGCCGACGGCGAGATCATTATCGGCAACGGACGCCGAGGGAGTGGGCTGCCCCTTTGTGCCACCCGCTGTGTGGTCGTTGGGCAAACGCAGAAGAATAAATTGCGGCATAGTGTCTTTGCCACTTTTCCGAGCCGCAACGAACTGCGCGAATTCGTTCAGGAATTCGTCAGCGCGTAACTGGTCGGGGTAAGCCACCTCAAAATCGGGATAAAGTGGATCGAAGTGCCCGCGTAATTCCGCCTGCGCAGCGATATTTTTCGCGAGCACAGGAATCTCCCAAGGATACGGGCTCGGCCCACCGCGCGGTTCGCCTACATTCTTCTCAAACGCTTCACCTTTCTTGATAACCGCGCGAGGGCATGCAATGCCCGCCACTTTCGGCGGTCCGCTCTCGCCCACCGGTTGTTTCATATTGCACCAGCGCGAAACGATATATTCGCCGTAGTGGCGATAGGAAATGCCGTGCGAAGCAAAATTCTTCCAGAGATAGCCGCCCGTCGGTTCGCCCGCATCGGGTAGATCGTCGTCCGCAGAAATCCCGCCCAGCAACTGTCCTTCTGAATCGTAGCTATGCTCGTGGCTGCGGTAGCCGATCGGCCAGGTCTTCTCCACGTAATCGCTGATCGACGCGGAGGTGGACCAGACATGGCCATCGCCAGAAACATCGCCGCTGTCATAGAAATTGTCCAGCACGCCGAACTGCCGGGCTAGTTTGTGCTGATTGGGCGTGATCTCTTCTCCATACATCGTTAGCGAAGAATCGCCGTTCGCTTCTTTGATGTCGCCAAAGACCTGATCGTAGGTGCGATTCTCCTTAATGATGTAGATGACGTGGTGAATTTTGTTCCCTCCGCGGGCGAAGGGAATCTTGTCGGTGTTGCCTTGCGCCGCGTTGGTGGCAGCGACCTGCGCGGTCCAAGCTGTTAGTTTCGTCTTTAAATCCGCGAGAGTGATACGCGCCAATGAGCCATGAGTCATCGCGGGATTGTAAGGATATTGAGGTTGTCCTTCGGATGGTTTCTTTAGTGGAATTGGATTGGGACCGGAGCCGAGACCTTTTGCGCTGCCGATGAGCAACTCATTTTCCGTGGCGGCCACCACCGTAGGATACCACTCTGTCGGAATAAATCCGGACGCCTGTAAAACCTGATCCTTTTCGAGTTTGCCTAAATCGAAAACGGCAACTGAGTCGGAAATGGCATTCGCGGAAAACAATGTGCGTTCGTCGGCGGAAACCGCGAGATATTCGGGATCACTGCCGCCATACTTCTGGCCGGGCAATTTCGTTGAGAGGGTATTTAGGAGTTTTCCGGTCGTGGTATTCAGCACCACGATCTCATCTCGACTGGTCAGCGCGACGAAGAGCCGCGTATTGTCTCGGCTCAGCAGCATCGCGGTTGGATGTGAACCACCATCGAGGTGAGCAGCAGGTTTGCGCAACGGGAGGATGCGCCGAACCCGGCCGTTGATGAGATCTAACTCCGCTACCGCGGAAGCATTCCACAGCGACACAAAACCGGTCTTTCCATCGCTGCTCATGATAGCGGTGTACGGCAGTGACCCTGGTATGCGTTTGTAGGTCGCGAGATCAAAACGATGAATGATTTTGCCGTCGGCCACATTGAGAAGAATCGCTTCGTCGGAATTGTTGCTGGCGACCAAGATGCGCTCTTCCCCACTGCTAAGACCAACGCACAATCCAGCGGGATACGTTACATCTTTGTATTCTTCCCGCCTTACTTTTCCTACAGGAATCTTGCTGCGCGGCGCGATGGGAACAAATCGGTCGGGAACGACCTGGCCCTCGCTGAAGCGATAGATAGCAATGCCGTTGCCCGTACTTCCCTTTTGCTTTCCCAG
>DASXBH010000167.1:0-36196 GCA_036491775.1 Candidatus Acidiferrum sp. | reverse complement strand
TACTTCGTAGCATCAAGAATTGGCTTCTAGCCGGCGTAGCTCAGTGGTAGAGCGAGGGTCTCATAATCCCTAGGCCGTGGGTTCGATTCCCCCCGCCGGCACCAATGGTCTTCGGTCGACGCATCCTGCTTCCCCACTCATTCTTAAGCTTATAAACGGTCGCTGCGGCTCAATTGACAGTTCGCCTCGATGTACTTCAGCATAGGCCAGCTTGCTCCCTACAACTCATCCCAGTGAAGGGCCTGATCTGGTGCTGGTAAATCCTGTCGCCGGAGGTGGACGAGCCAGAAAAGCACTCTCAGGGTTGCAACAATTCGCGCGAGAAAATGGTTGGCGCGCGGAATTCGAAATTACCTGCAGCGTCGAGGACTTTCGCCAGCGTGCGTGTGACGCAGCGCGAACCGGACGACCTCGTATTTTTGCGCTTGGGGGAGACGGAACCTTTCAGGTTCTCATCAACGCCATCGGCCCACATTCCAACACCGTTCTTGGCGCAATCCCTGCAGGAGGAGGCAATGATCTTGCGGTGTCGCTCGGCATCCCTCTGGACCCCATAGCCGCGGCACGTTCGCTTCTCGGAGGGAGTGTCTGTTTGCTAGATGCGGTGCGAGTTAAAACCGCAGATGGCGCGGAACGCCTGTATACCGGCGGAGGTGGAGTGGGCCTGGATGCGGAAGCATCACGCTACGCAGGCGGAATTTATCGTAATGTGCGCGGGCGGTTGCGGTACGTATTGTCTGCGATACGCGCGCTCACCGGGTTTCATTCCATGCAAGTGCGGGTGCAAACCGACGCTAGAGATGAAACTGTTATTAAGGGACACGGGTTGCTGGTAGCTGTGTTGAACACGCCAAGCTATGGTGCCGGCGTGCGATTGGCTCCCGGCGCCCTTATGAACGACGGGGAACTAGACTTGGTGTTGTTGGAAGACCTGGGATTTTTCGAAGTGCTCACCATGCTGCCAGCACTGTTGCTGCGCGGAGATGTTCACAGCAAGCGATTACAGCGGCGAACAGTAAAGCGAGTGCGGATCGAAACAGATCGTCCGTGCGCATTCCATGCGGATGGCGAAATCGTGGGAGTAACGCCGGTAGAAGTAGAAATTGTTCCCGGCGCGTTGCGGGTTCTCTGTCCGCGTCAACAACAGCGGTAAGTTATTCGTTCGACGCCACGAGTGGAGACCGGGTATCGGTGACATCGGTCGTCGTAGCCTTCTTTTTCTTCTTGGAATGACGAGCGAGGAACGCGCCCAGGTCCGGGGTGAACTCCTTTAACTGGTTCCAACCAATGTTGTAAGTCTGATTGATGGCCCAGCCGAGGAACAGCCCTTTTTCATCGCGGTCTTGTTGCGGATAGTAGAGAAGCGAGATCCCGGCCTGCCCCATTTGTCCCGCTAACTGCGAAACGTTAACCGTCGACCTGCCGCTGTCCGTTCGACAGATCAGCACGCGAGATGCTGCGTAGCCGATTCGTTTCCAAGCCGACCCTTTGCCGCGCCGAAAGTACCGGGGATCCTGGTGCAATGCCGTGGGAAGAATTCCGTAAATTAAAAAGCTACCCGTAAACTGGTCGCCTTCTTGCGCCAAAAACCGTTCTCCGAAAGGTCCCCAACCTTGACCGTAATGCGGAATACCATTCGCGGCTTGCGAAATGGCAGCTTGCAACACATTGCCGAAATGCGCGCTTTCGTCGAAAAATTGGTGCCACGCAATAGTGAATTTGGCTTTTGGCGTGAGCGGGCCTTGATTTTCCGGCTGGTCGTTGGCGGTCATGAAGTTCGGGATGATGTAGAAAATTCGTTTGGGTACTTCATCTTTGCTGTGATCCGCGGGGCCGATATTCTCTTTGGGCGGAGCGGGCAAGGGCATCGGGTCCTGGGTACTCTGCGGATCGGAAGCAATTTTAGGCGTGGGACTGTCTGGCTTTTCTGCTTCGAAAGCGAAAAGGCTCGCCGCGAGTAGCGCCACAAGCGCGAGCATCGCTATAAAGAGTCGAAGGAGCCTTGCCATTTCCCGTTGTACGCTGTCCTCAATTAGATTCTGGGCAGGATTGTTTGATGCTGCGAGTGGGAGCTTTGCCGCACCGCTATCGCGCAGGTTGGGTCTGCGATGAACCTAAGGCGTTCCAAACAACCGCGTTAAAACTAAGATTTCTTCCGATCGATCTTCAAGTCCAGGACCATATCCTTGCGGTTGTCAAACGAAGACAAGGTGCGTGTATTCGACTTGGACCCTTCGAATTCCGCATGAACTTCATAATCCGCGTTGGGATCCAATCCGCTGAACCGGTAGGTCCCCGCGCTATCCGTAAAGCGGCTGGTCACCGCATTGGTTCGCAAATTCTTCAGAAAAGCCGCGGCTCCGGTGATCGGGTTCTCTGATTTGTCAGTAACAACCCCATGCAGAGTTCGAAGTTGCGGTTCTTTGTCTTTCTGGGCCGATGCAACTACGACGAGCAGCGGCAGGGTGATGCAAAGCAAAGCTATCCGGCGGGCTAACATCATGGTTTAGCTCCTGTCTTGGCCGAACCGACGGGTTCCAGCTTGATGGATAGGCGTTGCTGGGTGTCGCCATTTGCGGTGGTCACCGCCTTGGTCTGATCTTGATATTTTTTAACGTGTACCAGCACTTCGTATTCGTGACCCTCCGGCACGCGGAGAGCAAACTCGCCACGGGAGTTCGTCGCCGTCTGCCAGCGGTATTTCTTTTCGTCCTTGCGGCGCACGCGAACTTCGACGCCGGGAAAAGAGAGGGCGTTCTCATTGAAGACCGTGCCGATTATCAAGTAACCCGGAATTGGCTTGGTAGGTATGCCCTTCGCGGGCGGGGTGATGCTAGGAGCAGTTGAGGGAGGCACGGAAGGCTGTGTTGGTGGGACCGGCGCGACTGGCTGAGCAGGTTGCTGCGCAAACGCGGGATTCCCCGCGAAGGACAGTATTGCAAAAAGGAGTAGGACAGCAGTCGTCATCCCTGAGCGTTTATCGGCTGAATAGATCCTTCCGTTAGATGGCCTCGAAAATTGGCGAGGATGCCCAGGACTGCTACAGACCGCACCGCTTATTCTTCTTCGTCCTCATCGTCATCCTCATCGTCATCGTCGTCATCATCATCAGGAAGATCGCCGTCTTCGTCGAAATCCTCATCGTCTTCTTCCTCGACCTCATCCTCATCGTCCTCTTCATCCACTTCATCAGAAATGGGGTTCAGAGCGACAGGATGAGTCTGCGACACCTCCAGTTCGGTCTCGCATTCGGGGCAGGAGAGGATTTCCCCCTCCTCGACTTCGTCTTCATCCACGTCAATTTCCGCGGAACACTCAGGGCAGCGGAGCACGTCTCGATCCTCCGTGTTGATCTTGATAAGGATTGGCGTCGGCCTTGCGAATGCCACCTGCGGCGTATTATATACCGCAGCCCTACAGCACGTGGACACTCGCTCGCCGCATCCAGTGTAACCCAACCCGTCGAGCGATAGAATGGTATCCCAGTGGCCAAAGAATACCCAGAGCGACCGGTGGTAGGAGTTGGCGGAGTGGTCATCGAAGATGGTCGAGCACTGCTGATTCGTCGAGGCAGCGAACCTTTGCGCGGGCAGTGGTCGATTCCCGGAGGAACGCTGGAACTCGGGGAGTCGCTACAAGAAGGCGTAGCCCGCGAGTTGCTCGAGGAAACCGGCCTTGAGGTGCGGGTGCTCGACCTGATCGAGGTGTTCGACCGCATTTTCGTGGAACCCGCGCTCGGAGGTGGGGGCACCACGGAACGCCCCAAGTATCACTACGTGATTGTCGACTATTTGTGTGAACGCATCGGCGGCGAAGCGATCGCTGCCAGCGACGTTACGGATGTGGTCTATGCGCGAGAGGATGAGTTGGAAACGTTTCGGCTGACTGCCACCGCGACGCGCGTTTTACAACGCGCCTTTGCTATGGATCGAGAACGGCGCGCCGTACGCTAAGCGAGATGCTTGCGGGACTTTCTATCTACTTGGAGAGCTTAAGGAGTTCGATCGCGCCGTTGGAATTGGTGAGCGACAATGTACAGCCCCCGTTGCCAATTTTGCCGTTCAGAGAGTCCCCGCCAATTTGACCCGAAGTAGTGACTGGCAATTCGCTGTTGATGCGCCCAAACGAAGTACGAGCGATGAGATTGAAGCCGGTGCCTTCCGGAATACGCACCTGAATCGGCGCGAACGAAGTCTTTATGGTGATGTTTCTACAGGGGGCCGAAACACGCGCGGTAGAGACACTGACAGTTCCATTCTGATTGTCTACCGAGATAGAACCGGCAATGTCGTTCAGCGTGACAGAACCAAAACTCGTTTTTGCAGTTGCATCGCCAGTGATCGATGAAGCGGTCACCGAGTCGTTGGAATTCTCGACCGTCAGATGGCCGTTCACGCGTTGCACGTTCACGGAGCCGAAACTGGTCTTGGCGTAAGCGTCGCCTCCCACGTCGCTGAGCACAATACGTCCGTTACCGGTGGTCGCTCTCACACCCTTACGCAAGTCGCTGGCTTCGATGGAGCCGAAGGAAGTGTTCAGGTTGGTTTTCCCTTTCGCCTGACGCACCTTGATGTTCCCATTGGAATCCTGCACGTCTACAGCCCCGTTAATCTGTTCGAGTTCAACCTCGCCAAACGTGGTTTGCACGTACACCTCGTCGCCGGTGGGTCCGCCCTTTACGCGTCCATTGCTGGCGGTACATTTCACATAGCCGGTTACGTTGGTAAAACTGATGGACCCAAAACTTCCGGTTAGGTGCGCGGAACCGCTCACCGTATTAACTTCAATGGCTCCGTTGCTGTTATTCACCGTCACGGAGCCATGAATGTTTCGGGCGTTCACGGAACCAAAGGAATTGTTCACGATAGACTCGCCCGCGTCGGTAAGCTCCACCGAGCCATTGCCGCCCGAAATTGTTACTGGACCCTCCACGTTGCTCACGGTGACGGATGCGAACCGATCCTTGATATCGACCGCACCTTTGACGGTGGAAACGGTAACGGCGGCGTTATTGTTCACAATCGTCAGACTACCCTCCGCGCCCTGGGCGTCAATCGCGCCGAAAGAATTCGTTAGCTTCATAGGACCAGTGTCATGCAGCGTCAGTTGTCCATGGCCATTCTCGATTTCTGCCCAGCCGCTGACTCCGCGCACTTCCACATCGCCAAATCCGTTTTTCACCCACAGCTTGGCATCATTGGGCACCGAAATATCGTAGTCCACGGAATAGGAAGGCTTTTTCCCGATGCGGACATACCAGTTGTGTTCTGAGGGATACACGGTGCGGATTTTTATTCCCGTTGCGTCCTGCTCCACTTCAATGCGAATCTGCTCGGCAAATTTCTGCGCTTCATCGTCGGTGTTGGCTTGGGTGTGGATGGCAGCGGCTATGCGGACTTCGCGGCCGCTTTCGCCATGAAGATGAATATCTCCAAACTTGTGCTCGATGCTTACCGTTTGCTTCGGACCCAATGTCAAAGTTTTTTGAAAATCGCGGGTGATGTTCTGCTGGGAATTTCTGGCTTGCAGCGCTACCGGGAGCACGGTGAGAGCCCAGATCGAAAAGAACGCAACTAAGATTCTCTTGGCACGGACCGGGTGGCCGCTGTTCATCGCTTGCTCTCCAGTATTTCCTCCAGAGTGTCCTGCTTTTCCTGATACATGGCCAGCAACTGCCGCCGCAGGTGCGCGTTCGATGGATTCTGTCCGGTCTCCAGCCGCAACTCGTCGATGGCCGAATCCAGCACAACTAGTTTTTCACGATAGCTGGCCATCAGCGGTGAACTGGAATTGTCGAGCTGCGCTTTCGTTTCGGATTCGAGCTTCTCGATGGCGCTGGCGTAAGCCTGTTCCGCACGTTCTACCTGGCCAAGTGCCGAGCCTCTCAGCAACGGACTAGACGCTGTGCGGAGTTGCGTCTGGCGATGTATGTACAGATATCCGCCCGAAACTCCCAGCGCGACGATCAATGCGCCTGACAACGCCGTTTGCCAAAACACTGCCGTGGGACGCCACAAAGAAAACCAATCGCGCCATGAACCGTGAACTCGCGGAGCATCTGCCTGCGCCACCAAAGAGGACTCGATGCGAGTCCACAGCGCCGGATTTTCGTCGTACTCGCGCAGTTCCTGCGCTGCGACGCTCAACGCTCGCCACGCGCTGATTTCTTCCGAACAGACTTGGCAACTTGCCGCGTGCTGCTCCAGCGCAGCCCATTCCTCGGCCGAGCCGTCGAGGAAAATGCGTTCGCGATCCTTACAATCGATATTCATAGCGCGCCTCCGGCCTGAATACTGCGTGGCGGCTCCAGCATGGTGCGCAGATTTTTCTTCGCCTGGAACAATGTGTTCTTCGAAGCGGTTTCGGTAATTTCCAGCATCGTGGCAATTTCCGCGTGACGGAACCCTTCCACCTCATACAGCAAAAAGACGTCGCGCTGATGACGCGTCAACGCGGCCAACGCGCGTTCCAACGCCATGCGCAGCGAAGGATGGGTGACCGGCGCGCGCGGTTCAGGACGCTTTGCAGCGTCCTCGGGCTCTTCGTGGGAATGCTCTTTACGACGCACTCGGCTGCGGCGCAAATCGTAGCAAGTGTTCACCAATATGCGAAACGTCCAGGTGACAAATGCCGATTGGCCGCGAAAGCTGGCGATGTTTCGCTGCACCTTCAAAAATGTTTCCTGCACGGCATCTTCGGCGTCGCTCTGCCCGCCAAGAATATTGCGCGCCAGGTTTTTCATGCGAGCGCCATGCAGGCGGTAGAGACGCTCGTATCCGCGCAGATCTCCGGCCTGACAGGCCGCCGCAATCGCCAGGTCTTCGGAGTTCGCACCAGCTTCGCGACTGACCCCCGCTTCGTTATCGGAAGATTCCACTCGCGACTCCCCCTCGCGCGCCACTGCGGAGATTCTATGCCGCCAAGGTAGCGTAAGTCCCACCGATCCCATCACGTTCTCCTGAGGTATAGACGACCGGCAGGAGGTAAACGTCTGGCCGGGCCCGAGAGGCTCATAGATTCGTAAGCCCCTGCATCACAGGTAGTTAACGGAATTCACGGCAGAAAGGTTCCAGCTCGGGAGCCTTCTTTCGCAGCAGGTTTTGTTTAGGAGCACTCGCTCGGAAGCGCGCCGCGGGTTCGCTCGCGCTTTTGGAATTCACCTATGGCGTTCTTCAGGTCGGAGGGCGTGAAATCGGGCCAGCGCTTTTCCAGGAAGACCAGTTCGGCAAAGGCACACTCCCAAAGAAGAAAATCGGAAATGCGCTGTTCGCCTCCGGTGCGCACCAACAGGTCCACGTCGGTAGACCCGCCGCGCATTACTTCGGAAAGTACGCTGCCGAATGCTTCGCTGGTCAGGTCGGTCACCTTATAGAATTTGCTGGCGGCCTGGAAAATACTTTGCCTCGCCGAATAGTCGACAGCCAGCCGTAAATGCAACTTCCTGCCCTTTGCGGTCAGCGACTCCGATTCAATGATGGCTTCGCGCAATGTGGCGGAGAGACGGTCGCGGCGCCCAATAACGCTCAGGCGGATGCCTTCGTCCAGGCAATGCGAAGTTTCGACCATCAAATACTCGTACAGGATTCGGAGGATGCCGTCGACTTCCGCCGCGGGACGCGCCCAGTTGGCAGACGATAGGGTAAACATGGTGAGCGTACCGATGCCAAAATGTGGCGCGCAGCGGATCACCCGGCGAGCCGTCTCTGCCCCGGCGCGATGGCCCTCGGTTCGCGTCAAACCCCGAGTCGTGGCCCAGCGGCCATTGCCGTCGCAGATGATGGCAACGTGGAGCGAAGCCGCGGGAGAAGTTACCGAGGTAGAAGAGACCGATTGAGATTGGGACACAGGACTAAGATTAGGAATGTTTTGCACCAGCATAACGCTTTCTCCGCCGCGAACCACGTAGTGTACTTTACCGCATAAAGCCGTCAGGCAAATTTTTTAGCGCTCGCGTGTCGCCCGAATCAGCGCTTCCATGTGATCCAGATACCGTTCCAGCGCTTTGCGCCCTGCTGCTGCCAGCCGGTACTCGGTCTTTGGCAAGCGCCCGTCGAACGACTTGGTACACACGATATAGTCCGCTTCCTCAAGTTTCCGCGCATGCACACTCAAATTGCCGTCGGTGGTCTTGAGCAGCGCCTTGAGTTCGTTGAAGGTCAAAGAGCGATTCACCGCCAGAGCGCTGACTATTCCAAGGCGAATCCGCTCGTGAATCAGGCGATCAAGATTGGCGGAGACCGGCTCGGCAACGTGTTGGCGTGGGGGAGCGGGAGCGTCTTCGCGGCTGGCGCGTTCCTGTCGAATTGAAGATGACTTGGCCATATTTCTCCTGCCTAATTAGCCACCGTATTTCAAGGCGATCCAGATGCCAAACGCAATTTGTACGAATCCAAAACCGGCGGCCATAAATACATTTCCCCACGTGGCGGGCATGAATAAAGCGGCAGCGCCCAACCCCATGAGACACAAACCCATAATTGGCACGGCGCGTACAGAGAATGCGCCGCCAGTGACAATCGCCGTCCCATAGAGCAGCAACCAGACTCCCGGCAAGGCCGACGTGGCGCCGATGTGAAAGAGCGCCAACGTCAAGAGGCCGCCAACCACAATGGGTGGAGCGAAGCTCAGCAGAAATTTTCGCCCTGGTCCGGTGAATAGGCCAGCGTTGGCCCTTCGCGCTTTCGTGGCGGCGGCCGGAGCAGCAATACATACGGCGACAAATGCTTCGACCAACCACACCCCTACCCATTCAATCGGTGTGCTCTGACGCGCAGCCAGAAACGCAGCGGCAACCGCCGAGACGCCCATAGCCACGCCGCCCCAGCCCGGCACCGCGGTAAACTCCGCGGCGCTTTCCATGGTTTCGCGGATGTAACGGAGATGGTCGGCAGCGCGAGCGTCGATGGGAATGGGCTCGCGGCGTGCAGCGCGGAGGGAGCCAGGGGTTGGCATGAGCGGAGGATAAGAGGGAGCAGGCGAGCTGTCAAGTACTTTATTTTATAAAGTGGATGGAACCCTGGCGGGCGCCGGATTCCTCTTGTACCGGCCTTGTAGCGCATTCCAGCCAATAATGAACACGTCCAGAAACATCTGCACGCTGTCGCGCATCATGCTGATCTTCGTTGCCGGCGAATGCGACCAGCGAACCGGGACTTCGACAATGGACAAGCCATGGTGGCGCGCCAGATAGAGAAGCTCCGGGTCGAACCCGAATCGCTCAATGGTCTGCTGCTGAAAGATGATGCGGCAGCGCTCGCGTCGAAACGCCTTAAAGCCGCACTGGGTATCCACGAACGGCAACCTCAGAATGGTGCGCACAATCCTGTTGAATATAATTCCGGCGAATTCGCGGAACGGTGACTCGTGCACTTCAATCAAACTGCGATCTACGGCGCGCGATCCAATCGCGACGTCGTGCTGCTTCAATGCGGATAATAGTTTGGGTGCCTCGTCGATGGGGGCTGATAGATCCGCATCCGTGAACAAAATCACGCTGCCGCGCGCTTCGAGCGATCCGTGCCGCACGCTAAATCCCTTGCCGCGATTTTGTCCGTTGGACAGTACCCGCAAGTTGGGGATCTTGTCGGCGTACGATTCTGCCGCGGCGACAGTACGATCGGTTGAGCCATCGTCAACCACGATCACTTCCGCGTCGGAATACTGTCCGCGCAGGAAGGCTGCAATCTTTTCCAGCGTTGCCGGCAGTCTCAGCTCCTCATTGAACGAAGGAATAATGATTGAGAGCGAGGGAGTGGTGGCACTCATTCTTTCTGCGTTTCCTTCCAGCCGCTCGGCCCTTGTAGCGGGACAAACCGGCAAGCCTCACGATGTTCCACGTGAAATTGAGTTCCTTGCTTCCGCACAAAGAATAACTGCTGATGCGTCGGAACACCTATAGGTGCAACCATGCAGCCGCCCTGAGCGATTTGGTCCAGAAGCGGCGTTGGCAATGCAGGGGCCGCTGCTGCCATTAGAATGGCATCAAATGGCGCAAATTGCGGCAAACCCACTGATCCCTCGCCACAATGTACATGGATGTTGGTATAACCCAAAGCCTGGAGTCGCTGAGCAGCGTCACGCGCAAGCTCGGGACGATATTCCACGGTGTGCACTTCTCTGGCGAGCTGCGAGAGGACGGCAGCCTGATAGCCACACCCGGTCCCGATCTCCAAGACTCTCTCAGGGCCCCTCAACTGCAGCATCGCGGTCATCACTGCCACAATATAGGGCTGGGAAATGGTCTGCCCATCGCCGATAGGCACAGGCTCGTCCAGGTAAGCCCGGCTTTGCCATTGCGAAGAAACGAAGTCGTGCCGGGGCACCGCAGCCATCACCTGTAATACGCGTTCATCCGTGACGCCGCGACGACGGATCTGCACTTCGACCATGGCCGCTCGCTGCTGCTCGAAGGGATCGTGGAGCACGCCGGGTTGTGCCTGATTGCTGGTCATAACCTGGAGGCAATCCTGAATAGCTCTACGTTCTCAGTTTGCTCCTCTCCGGCCGCTATCGCCCATCTTTCTCGTCAGCCGGGTCCACACCCTGCACCTTGGGTCAGTGACGCCCCCAACACTTCTGGACTTCCGAGCAGGCGTCGTGCGCGTTGCGCTTCCCTAAGATGAATCAGGTTGGTTTTTCAGTTCGCTAGCGGGCGTAGTTTCGAACGTGGAGGATGTCATGAAAGCGGCTTTGGCGTTGCTCGTCATTTATGTCGGCACCTTTTTGGTAGCCATTCAAGGCAGTTCGCCTGCAGCGGTGCAGGCCGCGCCTCAAGCCTCCTCAGCCACGCAGACTGCTGCCACGAGCGCCGCGAAAATTGACCCCGTCAAGGAAGGGGACATCCGTGCTCTGCTGGAATTGGTCGGCGCCCACGATCAGATTCAAGACTCCGTAAAGCTCACGGCCGAACAATATCGCGAGCGCCTTTTGCTAACCGTGCAGAACAACGGGCAGGGACAAGCCTTCGTGAATTCCGTAATCTCCCAATACGAAAAGAATTTCAACGTGGATCAGGTGACTGACCATCTCCTGACCCTGTACGACAAGCATTACTCTGACGAAGAGATCAAGGGATTGCTGCAGTTCTACGGTAGCCCGCTAGGACAAAAGGTCGCTTCGGAAGCCCCGAAAATCGCTCGTGAAATCCAGGAAACAACACGCGCTTCGGCAACCCAGGCAGTGAAAGACGCGCTGGCACAAGTGAGGCAAGACAATCCCGGAGTCGGTCAGAATGCACGCCTGGGGATGAATGGTGGCGCGCGGCGACTGCAACAACGACCCACCCAAGCGCCGGATTCGACTCAACAAGCGGCTCAACAGCAAGATCAGCCCTGACTAAAGGTTTCTCGCGAGTGAATGGCTACGAGACGATGGCTTGCACTTACGGCAGGCGTTTCGTGAATTTCACGTCGATACCAAAGGTGCCGTTCTGATCACGCAATCCCACGACTGAGATGTTATGCGTCACGTTGTATTCCACCTGAATTACCTGTTGCTGCGTGGAGCTTACGTTGGACACGTAGGTTACGGTGAGGTTGCGCGTCACCTGCTGCTCGACCATCACGCGCGCCGCCGCGTTCTGTCCAGAACCGCTGCTGCCGACGCCGGCCAGACCCGGGTCAACGCGGAATCGTGTAATGCCAAACAATCGCTCCACCCGCCCACCAAGCTGGCTGGAGATGGCCTCAGAAAGCAACGCCGAGGCGCCTGCGCTCCCGGGTTGCCCGGACGTACCGGTGCGCCCAACTTCCGAGCTCGTCTGCCCCAGGGCGAGCAAGGTGATGATATCGTTCCCCGGCAAAGGTGGATCCGAACGGTAAGAAAGACTGAGCTTGCTGGCTTGGCCGCTGAAGTTCAGCGTGATTTCATATTGCTGAATGTTGGTCGTTGCTTCCACGTTGATGACCGGATCCAAGCGGAACGGGTTCGCGAAATTCAAATCGCCGCGGGTCACCCGGTAATGACTGTCGCGAAAATATAGATCTCCAGACAGCACGTGAATGTGCCCTAACATAATCGGATGCTCCGCGGTGCCGCGCACGCGCAAGTTCGCTTCCGCTTCTAGATGCGCCCCGGGCCATTCCATCTGGGAATCCGGTAACGACGTAGCTTCCACATCAAACTGCAAATTTCGCATAAAACTGGAACCGGTCGGCCCACCCGAACTCGAACTGGAAGCCAATGCGCCGATCGACTCTAAACCTTCTGTCAATGCGACTCGCTGCACTTGCACTTTTCCTGACAGCAAGCCGCCATTCGACGTGCCGGAGAGACGCAACTGCGCTCCCAACAGCCAACTGATGCCTTCGGGATAGCGCACGCGAACGCGATCGGTCTTCGCCGATATGTCGTAACGAATCGGCCGGTCCGAATAATTCACGGTGCCGGTGAATTGCAGAGTTCCACCGCCCGCTTCGCCGGTTACATCCTCAAAGAACAGACGATTCGCGTCGAAGATCAGGTCGCCGTGCACGTTGCTCAATCCGGTCGGAAAATCCGCAGACCGTGCCGAGGCGTTATTTAATTTCACGCGCCCGGTGATGCGCGGACGGTCCAGCGTTCCCTCGACGGTCGTGTTGATATCCGCGTGCCCAGAGACTCCCAGATCCGGAATGTAGCCACCAATTAAGCGCAGGTCGACTGACCCATTCAATTTCATAGAAATCGAACGACGCCCCGTGAATTGAATCGCGCCAGTCAACTCCGCATTGGTGTCCGTTCCTTTTAGCGCCGCACTCACAATTTTCAGGCTGTCGCGGGTTGACGTGAGATGGATCGGCCCGGAATTCTCCAACTGCACATTGCCGTAGGTCAGAACCAGGTGGTCAAAGTTTCCGTCGACTACCAGAGATTCGGGATGCTGCAGCTGGCCCTTAAGGGTCACGTCTCCGCCCGCCGTGGCATGGCCCGTGAATTTGTTCAGGTGCAGCGCCGAGAGCAAGTAAGGATCGAGGCTGATATTTCTTATCGAGACTTTACCGTCAATCGGGAAAGGGTCGTCTAACCCGACTGTGATGCCGCCGGTCAACGCGCCCTCGCTCATCGCCGAACCTAATGTCAAACGGGCTTCTTTGCCGTCGGAGTTCAAGCTGCCTTCGAAACTTCCGATCACTTCGGTGCCCATCTGGAAGTCCACCATACGGAAACTGCCGTCGAGCAGCGGATGTTTCACCGGGCCACTCGATTTCAATCGAAACGTAAGTTGGCCGTTCACCGGAAGATTCGCTGCTTTAATTCTGCGGAAGTTCGCCAGCGGCAACGAAGCGCCTACCAGATCCGTGGTCAAACCTTGATTCGTGAAGTTGTACGCGACCGAACCGGTTACGATGCCCGCTCCAGTTCCCCCCGTACCAGGGGCAAAGAAGCGCAGCTCGGCGTTGGCCAAGCGCACTTCATCTCTCGTAACGTTGAGTTGACCGCGCAGCCGATTGAACACCACGCTGTACGCATTACCCTCTGCCACATCCAGAACGCCCGTAAGCGCCGGTTCTGCGCGCGTGCCGTGGCCGTGGAACTGACCCGTGACCAAACCTTGCACTGGATACTTCCATCCGCCGAGTTGCTCCAGAGCTTCGAATGGCACTTTTTCCAGATTCAATTCACTGTTCCATTCGTTCTCCGGCCGGAACTCCCATTTGGTCAGCGCCAGGCGCCCATCGATTCCTGCTTGCATCGGACCTCGCGTGGCGCGGCCATGGGCAATCACCAACTCGTCGGGCGAATACGTCATGTCTCCGTCTACAGCATCGAGTGCTATATCCGCGTAACGAACTCGTTCACCATGAAAGTGGCCCAGAAACTGGGGACCGGCGGAGGGCCCGACGATTTTACCGGTCCACTGGAACGCCCCATCAATCGGAACAGCAGCATCGGGCGAGCCATGTTTGTCTCCGGCTATGGCATGGATAAAATCGTCCCAAGCCAACAACGAGCTGGTCTCAAAACCCAAATTGAGAGCCGTGTCTTTAGGTCCAAGAACGCCATCAATGCTGAGATGGGATCCCGGCGTCTCTACCGTGGATTGTTCGATAGTCAGAATATTTGGATCAGCACGGTAACGCAGCTTCCAGTCTGCCGTGACCGGAATATGGTTTGCCGCAAGGTCTTCGGGTTCGTCCCAGTGCATGGTGCCGGAAACATCGAAACCGCGGAAATTGGCGCGCCAGGTTTCCACCGTGTCTCCAGAAATCACGGCGTCCCAGTGCAACGAGTCGATCGGAAATCCCGCATGATCAATGGCGGGCGTTACCTGCGAGAGACGCAGATTTTGTACCTTGGAATCAGCGCGAAATACCAAGCCGTCATAACGCATGGTGATGCGAGCCTTCACGCTGCCACCCAGCGCATAGGCAACGAAATCGGGCAGCACCAATTGTTTCGGCTCCAAAATGTAGCTGGTACGGCTGGATAAATTCGCGGAGTGAAATTCGTTGAATCCCAGAGTGATGTTGTCGCCCGCGAAGCTGCCCGAGCCCAGGAACTTCCCGTTGACGATAGTGCCTTCACCACGCAGATCGACTCGGCCAAGCGGCACTTCCGGCGTGCGAAATTCCTCACGAATATCCAGCAAGTCCAGCCAGGCTCGGTAACGATAGGTCCAATTGAGGGACGTTAAATCCTTGGTCTCTAATTGCATGTCGAGATGCGAACGGCCAACGTCGAGAATGCCTTGTTCAACACGGAACCCGTCATTGCTTAAGGTGAACTTTGCGGAAAGATTTGCCGGCAACGCCAGATCGCCCTTGGCCGCAAACTCGATGGATTGCCAATCCAGCGTCCCGACATAGAGTTGGCGCTCGTGAAGTCCGCCCAAATCCAAATTTAGATGCAAGTCGCCGCCTTCAACAGCAATCAGCGAGCGAATGTCGTTGTACAGCAGCCAGCCATCCTTGATCTCAACGTGATGCACTCGCAGATCAAGCAATCTTTCTTGCAGCGGCTCGCGCGTTTTAGCAGATTGCGGCAAACTGGGCAAATTGCTCTTGCCATTCTTCTCGACGCGCACATGCAGGTGCGGCTGCAGCAAAACTAAATCGTCCAGACCAACGCGGCGCCCCCAGAATGAATCAATTCGCAAACCGATGCGCGCTTGCTCCACGCTGAACAGCGCCTCCGTGCCTTCTGGTTCGTTGCCGTGCAGCACCAAGCCGTTGATCGTGGCATTCAGCGAGAACCAACCCACGGAAACGGTGCGAATCTCGACACGTGTTCCAGTCAGGGTCTGAATGCGGCTAATCAGGATGCGGCGCAGCAGTGGATTGGCCAAGCCGCTTCCGACGGCGATAATCGATAGCGCAATGCCCAGAGTGATCCACAGTCCCAGCACCCAGAGCAGATGCTCGACCCACAGAATCCTCCGCCATCGCGATTCTTTGGTCATTGCGAATTCTCGTTCAGAAATAGTTGCACGTGCAGCCGGCTGCGGCTTTCTTTAAGCCACTTGTCGGCTTCCTGGTTAATGGCCCGTTGCACCAGCGCTTCCTGAATAAAGTCCCGGGCAGAATCTAACGTTGGCGGCGTTTGTTTGCGTTGCTCTGCACGTGGCACCACACGTGTTTTGTAAAACTCTTCGATGGCGCTGTCGTCGATTTGGATCGAGGGCCGGAAGCGGGTGTCGAGATAATTGCTGAGGTACAACTGCGATTTGAGCAATCGCCGGATGTCGTCATCGGAAAGCCCGCTTTGCTTCTTCCGCTCTTCGAATTCCTCCGGAGTGGAAAACGTTCGCTTCAGGCGCGCCAAGCTGCGCTCGACATCTTCCGGTTTTGGCTGCGGGAAAAGCGCCAACTTTGCTTCATTGCGCACAATCCATTGATCCACCAGCCGATTCAGGAGTTGCTCATCTGGTTCGGATTTCCCCTCAGCAAACAGTTGATAGCGCGCTAATTCGCGTATGTCGCTCAGCAGAATGATGTCATTTTCAACCCGCGCCACAATTCGATCGATAATTTCCTGAGCGCTCGCCACACCCACAGCGACCAGCAAAATCGCCAAAGGCAAGCAGACATGGAGCATCCTCTTCATCAGAAGCTGGACCCCAGGTTGAAGAAGATTTGCAGCTTCGGCAGTCGATTTCCCTGCTGACAAAGCGGAATGTGGTTCTGGCATGGCACCACAATCAGCGGCCGGTTCAACTCGTATCCCAGATCGATACGTAGCGGGCCGACCGGGGTGGCATACCGCAACCCCACACCGACTACGTGGGAAAAGTAATTCAGCTCGTTGGTGCAGTTGTAGAGACATTGCGTGGGATTAAACGTTCCAGGCTTCAAGCCGGGATAAGCGGTCTTAAAGACCGGTTCCGGCGAAGACCACCGAAACGTAACGCGGCTGAGCTGGCTGAAGCTATTGCCGCCGTCGTAAAACAAGGCTCCGCCTAAGTTCGAACCGATAAACGGCAGTCGCAACGGGTATCGCAATTCCTGGTTGAAAATCAGCAACGCCTGCCCGCCCACCGGAAAGCCGGTCAAAGAATCGCGTGGCCCCGCTTGGTTCAGCGCAAAGCCTCGCAACGATGTGCCGCCTCCGGAATATAAGCGCTCTGGCAAGGGGATGACGCGGGGAGGTGGAACCGTGCTCTGCGCTGGAAAGGTGAGGTTGACTGTGTCGCGGTACGGCTGCAGGATTCCGATGCGAAGTGAGCGAGCAAAACTCCAGTTGCGATTAATCGGATGGTAGGTAGAATTTTGCAGGAACACTCGCAGAAAACTGGCACTCGATCCAATGGCAGTGTCCGCGATGCCTATGTCGGCCGTATTAAACGACCCTCGCGTGGCATCCGCCGGGTTATTCCGCGTATCGCGAAACCACGTCGCGCTGAACTGCGAGATCAAGGTCGGCTGGTTGAACAGCGGAATTTCCTCCGCAGGGATATTCAGGTTGCTCACCGTTACCTTGCGAAACGCATAGCGGAACAGCAATGAGGAGCGATTGGTCACTTGGTCTGTCAGCTGAACGTTCCCTTCATACCTCGTCTGCGTAAACGTATTGATATCCTGCGTCTTTTCCACATACGCAGTGGCCTGAAAACTTAATTTAGGATCGTCGAGTGCGTTTGGCCAAGTGTAGGCCAACAGGGCGCGGCCTTGAATAGTACTTCCGCGAATTTTGAGCGCGAGCGAGTCGGCGTGCCCGGTTATGTTCTGCTTGGAAATTTCAAAAATCCCCCGTGGAGCCGCCTGGATTTGCCCACCAGTGGGATCGGTAGTGCTCGCCAAACGTTGGACTTCGAAGCCCCCTCCATAAGCTATGGTGTAACGCTTCGCCTCTTCGACCAGCACGACCACATCTTTTTCCGGATCGGTGCCGTTGGCGTTTTGTGGCTCGACCGTCACCCGATTAAAAATGCCCAGGTTGTACAGCTTCTGCTGCGACTCCACCACATCGCCTTCGCGCAACGGTCCACCCGGCTTTACTTTTACTTCCCGACGAACCACACGCGGTTTGGTGTGCACGTAACCGGCGTACAGTACGGACTTAACCAGGGTCTGAGCACCTTCCTCAACCTTGTACGTAAGTTTCATCGGCTCGGCGCGGTCAATGCGGTATTTGTCGTTGCTCTCCGATGATGATGCGTTCTGCCGCCCCGCCGTCGAGCCTCCTGATTTCTCCCCCGAAACGGCGGAGGTATCCGCTTCCGCGGTGTAAGAAAAAGTTGCATTCGGGAATCCTGCGTTGAAATACAGAGCCAGAATATTGTCGCGATCACTCGACACGTTGATATCGGAATAAGGTTGACCGGGCAGAGAGGCAATGACGCCGCGAATCGTATCCTCCGAAACGTGATGCACCCCTTCAATCGATAACTTCGAAACCAGCGTTTGTTTCCCTTCGTCGATAACGAATCGGATGACCAGATCCCCGGTCTTCTTGTCGTAGTCGTCCAGTATTTGCCCGTCGACCTTTGTGGATAGGAACCCGTTAGCCAGATATAAGTTCTTTATTGATAAGACATCGCCATCCAATAGCCTTCGGCTGAAACGCGGTCGAACGAAAAGTGCGCTGGGAAGAATGGTCAGGCGGCTACGGAGAAGGTCCGTGCTGAAATAGCGGTTTCCTTCGAAATCGATGCGCAGCAGTTTGTGGCGCGCGCCCCGATCCACCTTGTAGGTGATCGTTTCTTCTTCGCCCTTCCATCCGGTGCTCCGGCCGACCATCTCTTTCGAGTTCACCATGTAGTCGACCTTCGCGTCGAAGTAGCCCTCCCGCTCCATACGCTCTCGCAGGTTGCGTTTGCCCTCTTCCAGTAGATCGGCGTCTACGGAACCCTCCTGGTAAACAGGCACTAGCTTGCGCAGTGTGCCCTTCGAAAATTTCGCGCCAGTCACCTCCACCAGTACCCGTGGACCTTCGGTCACATCCAGGCTCAGTGGCAATGTGTCGGTACTTTCATTGAGTTGGCCTCGCCGTAAGGAAACGCGCGCGCTCAAGTGCCCTTTTTTCTCAAAAAATTTGCGAATACGGGTGGTGCCCCCTTGAAGACGAGCCGTTGTCACCTCAGTTCCAGGTTTCAAGCGGAACAGCTTTAGCAAATCGGCGTCGCGGTATTCGGTGTTGTTGACAAGCTGCACTTTGTCGATGCGCGCGCGTGGCCCGGGGTCTACATGAACGATTATGTCTAATTGATGCGTATCGTTATTGGGGCGCTGTTCCACATGCAACTTGGCTCGATACAAACCTTCCTCGCGCAGGGCGTCGCTAAGCCGGCTGAGACCTTCTTGGACGTCAGAGGGTCGATAAGTTTGGCCGAGTGACAGCTGCATAGCCGCAACGGCGGAAGACTCGGAAGGTGGAGGTTTTATTCCATCCACTGAGATCTGGTTGAAAAACAAATTTTCGCGAACCCGGAAGTCCAGGCGGGCGCCGCTATCTTCCGGAGTTGTTACTGCGCTGATGTACGCGTAATCGCCAGTCTGATAGAGGGTCCGAATGCTTGCCGCCACCTCGTCGGCATCGAGAGGCTTACCCACTTGAACCGCGAGACCCGGCGGACTATCGACCAACAGCTTTCCGTCTTCCCTGACAATCCGGATATGCTTCACGATCTGGCCAGCGAGCAATTCGGTCTGCACTGCGGGAGTTTGCTGAGCGGACGCACAGCGTCCCCCAAGCAGCGCTGCCAGGAGGAACAAACATCGCAATCCGTTGGCCCAGCATGATTTCATGCGTTCCATTACTCAGACGAAGCCTAGCACAGGGGCGTTGCTTCCCCGGGTGCCGCCGGGGCTAACAAACAATTGATACCGGTGTTCGAACGTAATCTTGTGCAGCGCCGCTCCAGCAAAGTCGATGGAAGCGGCAGCGACCGGCGCAAAGATGCCCAACGGAAGTTCGGGAACTCGCCGCTTTTGGGGCGCAACAGGTTGGCGAACTCCATAAGCGAAGCACCGCGGAACTGCAAAGATTGTATTTGGTGTTTACCTTAAAACGCCACCACGGCCCATCGGGGTGCGCATTGCGGCACGGTCCAGGTTTTCGCGCAAATTCATCAGGGTGAGAAAAGTACTCAGGACCCGCGCTTTCAAATCGTCGGTGAGGTGCAGCCCGCTGGTCGCCACCCGAGCCAGGCGTTCGCCATTCTCGGTAATGAATCGCAAGATTTCCCGCTGGCGATCGTGAGGCGCGTTACCCAGTGCCGTTTCGCGACGCATCTCGGCGCAACCTGATTCGAGAGATAGCGTGAAATGCAAGACGCACAGCTCTTTGTCCGTCAACGCCGGCGGCACGTCATGTTTGCATCCCGAAATTTTGCAAGGCTCAGTCATAAGCTGCAACTAGTGATTGGAGATAACTAACATTGTAAGCCCTGAAAAGCCAGAGTTCATCCATCCTTTTGCCGCCGATTGTGCAGGGGCAGCAACCTGTCCCTGGGGTCAGAGGTATCAAAGGAGCTGGGACAGGTCAGAAATGGAGCCGCACGCCGCGCGATTTGCAGGATTTCCAGATTTCTCACGCAACCCGATGCGCAACCTGCCGCAAAACATCGGTACAAGTCAGTAGAAAAGAAATATCGCCGCAGTAATTTTGGAAGCGTACGAATTTTCATTGAAAAATGTTTTGACACCGTTCGATTATGCTCTGTATAAATATACAGTTGGATGTATAATGTATAAAGAATGAGCGCAACCAAAACATTTCGGCACGGCCAGATCCTTCGCCTGATTTCCGGGGAACGTATTCCCAATCAAGAAGAGCTGCGCCGCCGTCTGGCCCAGCAGAAGCTGCGCGTCACGCAAGCCACGCTTTCACGCGACCTGCAAGAGCTACGCCTGGTGAAGACTTTGAACGGTTACAAGACGGCAACCGCTCTGCCTGACGAGCAACCTGCGGTTCCAGCGTTGACCCGCGCGTTGCGTGAGTTCTTGCTGGACATCCGCCCGGCCGAGAATTTGCTGGTGCTCAAGACCCCACCTAGCGGTGCCCAACCACTGGCGGCAGCGGTCGACGCGGCCAAGTTCGAGGAGATTGCCGGCACCATCGCCGGGGACGATACCGTCTTGATCATCACACCCAACCGCAAACGCCGGGAATCCCTGCAAAAGAAAATCGAATCCCACGTAAAATGAGAGATCCCCGCAGCATCGCCGTCATTGGTGTCACCGGCTATACGGGTTTTGAGCTGGCCTCGCTACTTCTGCGCCATCCCGCCATTGCCCCGCCGACGTTTTACGTCCGCGACACCCAGGGCCATCAGTGCATTTCGCAACTTTTCCCACGGCTTCGTCACCGGGGAGAGGCCCCGCTGCGCACGCTTTCGATGGAAGCTATTGCTTCCAGTCAGGCAGGTTCGGCGTTTCTGGCCACGCCTCACGAGGTGTCCGCAGAAATTGCTCCTCATCTTCGGGACGCCGGACTTCGTGTCGTCGATCTTAGTGGTGCTTTCCGGTTCTCCTCGGCCGATACATTTTCGCACTGGTACAAATTACCCGCGCCCCATGCTTCGCGGCTCGGCGAAGCTGTCTATGGTTTGCCTGAGCTTTATGCTGCCCAAATTGCTTCGGCCAAGCTGATTGCCAATCCCGGTTGCTATGCGACCAGCGCCATCCTCGGACTTAAACCACTCGCAGACGCAGGGCTGATCTCTTCGTCGCAAAGCGTTGTCTGTGACTGCAAATCTGGTGCAACGGGCGCCGGCAAAGATCCGCGACGTGACTTACATTTCGTGGAAGTTGACGAGAATTTTCGCGCCTACAATTTGTTCTCGCACCGCCACACTCCAGAAATCCTGGAACACACCGGCTTGCCTGAGTCGCAGGTGGTCTTTTCCACCCACTTGCTGCCACTCGCGCGCGGAATTCTCTCAACGCTGTACGTCAGTCTCGCGCAACCTCAGACGCCAGCCGCGATTGAGAAACTGTACCGCGCCTTCTACGCCAATCGGCCGATGATGCGCATCTGGCCTGCTGGCTCGCTGCCCGAACTGCAACACGTCGCCAACACCAATTTTTGCGACATCGGCTTCGCCCTGGATTCCGCGGGCAAACGCCTGATCGTTGTTTCTTGCCTCGACAATTTGGGAAAGGGAGCCGCCGGCCAAGCCGTACAAAATCTGAATCTCACGCTCGGAATTGAGGAGCAAACAGGCCTTCTATGAGAATCGTTATCAAATTCGCCGGCGCTTTGCTGGAAGATGCTGCCACAGTCCGCGAACTGTCGAAGCAAGTTGCGACACTCGCGCGGCACGGCCACGAAATCCTGGTCGTCCACGGTGGCGGCCGTCTGTTTACCGCCACGCTCAAGCGCATGGGCATTGAGAGCAAGTTTGTTTCCGGCCTGCGGGTTACGGACGCAGAAACCCGCGATGCTGCCGTGATGGTTTTTGGCGGCCTTCTCAATAAACGCCTCGCTGGTGCGATTACCTCCGAGGGTCAGCCGGCCGTCGGAATTTCCGCGTCCGACGCCGCGTGCTTTTGCGCCTCACCGCTCGTTCACAATGATGTCGAAGGAAGCCTCGGTTACGTCGGCTACCTAACCAGCGTAAATGTCCGCTTCCTCGAATCTTTGTGGCGCGAGAAATTGCTTCCCGTCGCCGCGTGCCTTGGCTTGGGTGCCGACGGCGAACTCTACAACATCAATGCTGACCATATGGCCGCTGCCTGCGCCGAATTCATCGAAGCAGATCATCTTGTCTATCTGACCGACGTCGCTGGTGTACTGGATGGCGAAAAAGTCCTTTCCGCTATTTCCTGCGAGCAGATCGATACCCTGGTGCAATCGCGCGTCGTTTCCGGAGGCATGGTTTTAAAACTGGAAGCAGCCAAGCGCGCACTACAAGGCGGCGTCACCGAAGTACTGATCGTCGGCGGGAATTCCGCATCAGCCGCTCTCGCCCCGCAACGTTTTGCCCCGGCCCGCGAAACATCAACCAATCACGGCAGTCCTGGCACACGCGTGCTTCGGGAATTTTCCGGCTCTGATCACGCTGCCATGGCCGCTATCTAATGAATTTCGTTATGGAGAAAGAATCATGACCGCAACCGCATCGCTCGCTTCACCGGTATGCATCACCAAGGACCTGCTGACCGGAGCCGAATGGACTCCCGCGGACGCCCGCGATCTGCTACAACGCACCGCGGACATCAAGGCGCGCCCGTCGCGATACGCCTCTGTGTTGCGCAACAAACATATTGCGCTGATTTTCGAGAAACCCTCACTTCGCACTCGTGTCACCTTCGAAGTGGGCATCCAGAGCATGGGCGGCTTCGTTGTTTTCCTGGACCACACTCAGGCGCGCCTCGGCGAACGCGAGTCGATCGCCGACGTGGCGCACAATCTGGAGCGCTGGGTGCAAGGCATCGTCGCCCGCGTCTACGAGCAGCGCGTGCTGGAAGAACTGGCCCACAACGCCGATATTCCGGTAATCAACGCGCTCTCCGACAAATTTCACCCCTGCCAGGCACTCGCCGATTTCTTCACGCTTGAAGAAAAGTTCGGTTCGTTGAAAGGTTTCAAGCTCGCGTATGTCGGCGATGGTAACAACGTCTGCAACTCGCTGATTTTTCTTGCGGCACGCCTCGGCGTTCACATGCGGGTGGCCACACCCGCGGATTACGCTCCTGCAAGCGACGTTCTGGAAGATGCCAAGCGCATTGCGAAGGAAACGCGCGCGCGCATTGACCTCTTCACATCAGCCAGTGAAGCGGTCAGCGGAGCCCAGGCCATCTACACGGACTCGTGGACCAGCATGGGTTTCGAAGCCGAAGAAAAAATGCGGCGCGCCATCTTCAAGCCCTTCCAGGTGAATCGCAAATTGATGGAACAGGCTCCAGCCAACGCCCTCTTCATGCACTGCTTGCCAGCGCACCGCGGAGCCGAAGTTACCGACGAGATTCTCGACGGCGGTTCGTCGATCGTCCTCGATCAGTCCGAAAATCGCATGTACGTACAAAAAGCCATTCTGCACACGCTGTATACATAAGAATTTCTTTTTTAGCTTAGGAGAAAACGAGTGACTCAGATTCAGAACGCCCAGAAACCCAAGAAAGTTGTACTCGCCTATTCCGGTGGACTCGACACATCCATCATCATTCCCTGGCTTCGTGAAACCTACGGCTGCGAAGTGATCGCCATGATTGGCGACGTGGGACAGCAAGAAGATTTAGAAGCCGCGCGCAAAAAAGCTCTCGCAACCGGAGCTTCGTCCGCGGTTGTCGAGGATCTTCGCGAAGAATTTATCCGCGACTACATTTGGCCAACGCTTCGCGCCGGAGCCGTATACGAACACACCTATTTGCTCGGCACTTCGATGGCGCGGCCGGTCATTGCCAAGCGTCAGGCCGAACTCGCGCTGAAACTCGGCGCCGACGGCCTGTCTCACGGCTGCACCGGAAAAGGCAACGACCAGGTACGTTTTGAATTGGCTTATAAGGCCATCGCTCCCCACGTGCAGATTATCGCACCATGGCGCGAGTGGGATATTGACTCCCGCGAAGATGCGCTGGCCTACGCTGCCAAGCACAATATTCCTGTGGAACAGAGCCGCGCCAACATCTACAGCCGTGATCGCAACATCTGGCACCTGAGCCACGAAGGGGCGGAATTGGAAGATCCCGCCAATGCTCCCAACGAAGCCATGTGGCAGTGGATCGTCTCGCCCGAAAAAGCGCCCGACAAAGCCGAAGAAGTCGAAATTGGCTTCGAATCGGGCATTCCAGTTTCGGTGAATGGCAAAAAGCTTGGTCCCGTCGAGTTGCTGAACGCGCTCAACGACATCGCCGCGAAACACGGCATCGGCCGAACCGACCTCGTCGAGAATCGCCTTGTAGGCATGAAGTCGCGTGGCGCTTACGAAACTCCCGGCGGCACGCTGCTGGTCACCGCACATCGCGAACTCGAACGCCTTACCCTGGATCGCGAAACGGCGCATTTCGAGCAAGCGCTTTCCGTGCGTTACGCGGAGATGGTGTACTACGGATTGTGGTTCGCACCTCTGCGCCACGCGCTCGATGGCTTCTTCGCCGTAGCCCAACAAAACGTCACCGGTTCCGTCGGCCTGAAGCTTTGGAAAGGCACGCTCAACGTCACCAAGCGCCTTTCGCCTTACTCTTTGTATCGCGCCGACCTCGCCAGCTTCACCATGGGCCGCTACAATCCCAAAGACGCGGAAGGCTTCATCAATCTGTTCGCGCTGCCAGTTACCGTGCGACCGAAAGCCAAAGCCGAAGGCAATTGAAACAGTCTTTTAAATAACTGTGATCCCGTGGGGAGGCATCGCGACCCTCACGGGTTCGCTGAGTTACCGATCTGTTGAGCAGCGCCAGGATTTGTCGCAGCGAAAGATGGAAATGACGGAACGCAAAGACGATCGTTTATGGGGTGGCCGTTTCGACCGCGCGCCGAATGAAGAGTTCGACGCGTTTCAGCGCTCCTTTTCGTTCGATCGCCGTCTACTTCCTTATGAGATTGCCGTCGATCGCACCTGGGCCAAAGCATTGGAAGCCGTTGGCATCTTCAATCAAGATGAAGTACGGCTCACCGTCACCGCCCTCGACAAAATCGAGAAGCGGACCCGGCAAGACGTGGTATGGCTCGATAACTCGGGTGCCGAAGACGTTCACCACTTTGTCGAGAAGGCACTGGTCGAAGAATTGGGGCCTCTCGGATGGAAATTACACACGGGCCGCAGCCGCAATGAACTGGTGGCCACGGATTTCCGCCTTTTCGTAAAGGAAGCCGTTGCCGAAATTCGAGGCCGCGTGCTCGCTCTCGTTAATGCTTTCCTTCAGCAAGCCAAGGCGCACTTAACTGTTCCGATGGCCGGCATGACCCACATGCAGCATGCCCAGCCCATTCTGCTTTCTCATTACCTGCTGGCCCACGCGGAAGCATTTACACGCGACATTACCCGTCTCGACAGTGCTGGCTCTTCTGCCGATGCATGTCCCATGGGATCCGGCGCGCTCGCCGGCTGCTCTTTTGCGATCGATCGCAACGCCATGGCGCGTGAACTGGGATTTTCCCGAATCACCGCAAACAGTCTGGACGCCGTGAGCGATCGCGATTTTGCCCTCGACTATCTTTTTGCACTCGCGGGTATCGCAACCCACATTTCGCGTCTTGCGGAAGACTTCGTCCTCTTTTCGTCTCAGGAATTTTCCTACGTCGTTCCTCCCGACGAATTTTCAACCGGCAGCAGCTTGATGCCGCAGAAGAAAAATCCCGATTCGTGGGAATTGCTGCGCGGCAAGACCGGTCGCGTCACCAGCGCGCTGTTCAGCCTGCTCACCACGCTAAAAGGATTGCCAACCAGCTACCAGCGCGACCTTCAGGAAGACAAGGAAGTGTTGTTCGGCGCCCACGATCAAATCGCCAGCATCCTGCATGTGGCCGCCGGTGCGCTCGCTGCCACAAAATTCCGCGTCGACCGTCTGCGCTGCGCGGCCTCCAATCCCGCGCTGTTTGCCACTGATGCCGCCGACTATCTAGTGCATCGCGGCGTTCCCTTCCGTCAGGCACACGATCTTATTGGCCAGGTTCTGCGTGAAGCTGAAAGACAGGGAAAGCCCTGGACCCAACTCCCACTCGCCGACGTGCAGAAGATCTCGCCGTTGTTTGAGTCCGACTTCCTGCAGAGTCCTTCGGTCGAAAACGCCATTGCCTCTAAATCCGTTCCTGGGGGCACAGCCGAAAACTCGGTGCGAAATGCAATCGAGCAACTGGAATCAAAACTAAACTCCTTGGAGAAACGTTCATGAACGCCTCATCCGCAATGCTTATCCACGACTCAGAATCTTTTGCAGCGGAGGGACGGAGGTCTCTTCCGTGACCGTCGCGCTCGTGCCGCAGATCCTCATCCCATGAAGCATCCCCTCTCTGAAGCCGCGCTACCTCGTGGATTCCGTTTTTCAGCCACCGCCTGTGGACTGAAGAAAACGGGCGCGCTCGACCTCGCTCTGCTTTCTAGCGATGTTCTTGCGTCCGCCGCGGCAGTCTTTACCCAGAATCTCGTTGTAGCTGCGCCCGTGGTTGTTTCCAAAGCGAACTTGCGCGCTTCGAAGGGCCGCATGCGCGCGGTGATTATCAATGCCGGCAATGCGAATTGCGCAACAGGCAAGGAAGGGTATGCCGCCTCGGTGCGCACCGTGGAAGAAATGGCGCGTCGCCTGAATTGCAAGCCAGCCGAAGTTTCGGTTTGCTCCACTGGCGTGATTGGCGTCCCACTGCCGGTAGAAAAGATTATTCGTGCGCTGCCCGGCATCGCGAAAAATCGCCGTCCCTCGTCACGCTCGTTCACCGAACTCTCGCTGGCCATCTGCACCACCGACACGCGCCCCAAAACGGCTGCGTCCTCGTTCAAGATGGCAGGCAAGCGCGTGCACTTTGTGGGCTGCGCCAAAGGTGCGGGCATGATCCATCCAAATATGGCGACCACGCTGGCGTTTGTAGCAACGGACGCGAATATTGCCCCTGCACTTTTGCAGAAGACCTTGCGCGATGTCACCAGCAGAACATTTAATTCCATCAGCATCGATGGCGACACATCAACCAACGATACCCTTCTGGTTCTCGCCAATGGCGCCGCGGGTGCACCCGTCATCAAGGCAGGAACAACTGCCCATCGCGCCTTCACCAAGGCTTTAGAAGAAGTTTGCGAATCGTTGGCGCTGCAAATCGTTGCCGACGGTGAAGGTGCGCAGCGCGTCATCGAGATCGAAGTGCGCGGTGCAAAGACCGAGAAGGACGCGCGGCAGATCGGTCAGACCATTGCCACTTCGCCCTTGGTGAAAACAGCCTTCGCGGGTGGCGATCCAAACTGGGGGCGCATTTTTGCGGCGGCAGGGCGATCCGGTGTCAAATTTGATCCCGATCGCGTCGACATTCACATGGCGGGAATTCCGGTCTTGCGCAGAGGCCAACCTCTCGATTTCAACGAACGCGCAGCCAGCAATCGGCTACTCGAGAAACAGGTTCTCCTAATAGTCGACCTGCACGCGGGACGTGCCGTTGCGCGCTATTGGACCTGCGACTTCACTGCGGAATACGTGCGCATCAACGCCTCTTATCGTACTTAGCGATTACCACGCAGCGTCAAGGGGACACGTCTACGATTCCCATTTCCAATCGGCGAATTGTTCGCGCAGCGCCATTTTCTTGAACTTGCCCACACTCGTGCGCGGAATCGTCTCGACAAACACAAACGCGTCGGGCAGTTGCCATTTCGCAAACGATCCCGCCAGGAATTCCCGCAGTTCGCGATCGGTTACCTGAGCTCCATCTTTCAAAACCACGGCGGCCACCGGACGTTCGATCCACTTTGGGTGCGGCACTCCCACCACGCAGGCTTCCTTCACCGCAGGATGTCCCATCAACGTATTCTCCAAATCAACAGAGCTGATCCACTCGCCTCCCGACTTGACCATATCTTTGGCGCGATCCACCAATTTGATACAGCCTTCTTCATCGATCGTGGCGATATCGCCAGTGCGAAACCACCCATCCCCAGTCCAACGATGCGCCTGATCTTCCGCTTCAAAATAACTACCCGCCACCCAAGGTCCACGCACTTCCAGTTCGCCTGAAGTCGCCCCATCCCACGGAGCTTGCTGGTCCTCTTTCATGACGCGCGCTTCCACAAAAGGAGCAGGCCATCCTTGTTTTGCGCGTACCTCGTACTGCTTTTCTGCCGGCCAATCCAACATATGAGGCTTTAGACCGCCGGCCGACCCAATCGGCGTCGTTTCGGTCATGCCCCACAAGTGCTTGATGTGAATTCCAAAGCGATCCAGGCGCTTGATCATGTCCAGTGGAGGAGCGGATCCTCCGCACACCGCCAGAATAGGGCCGTCGAACTTCCAGCGGGTCGGCTCCTTTTCCAGAGCACAAAGAATGCCCGCCCAAATCGTGGGAACCCCGCATGCCTTATTCACCCGCTGGGTCGAGAGAAGCTCCAGCAAACTCTCCGGATCCATATACGGTCCCGGAAGCACTTGTCTGGCACCCAGCATCGTCGCGGAAAACGGAATGCCCCAGGCGTTAGCGTGGAACATGGGCACGATCGGAAAGATCGTATCTTTGTTGCTCAACCCAAATGCTTCCTCCAAACCGCTGGCAAACGAATGCAACACCAGTGCCCGATGCGAATACACGACACCTTTCGAGTTACCTGTGGTGCCCGAAGTGAAGCACATCGCCGCACCCTGATTTTCATCGATTATCGGATAGGAAAAGTCGTCGCCAGCCTCGTCTAAAAGTTCTTCGTAATTTAGATAGCCTTCCGGCACGCTCGCAAATCCATACGGCACAACGATGACCCGTTCGAATGGCACATTGGCCGCAAACTTGTCGTACAGCGGCAGCAAAATGTCGTCGACAATCAGAAACCGATCGCGGGCATGATTGGCGATCGCCGCAATCTCATGCGCGTGCAAACGCAAATTCAACGTGTGCAGAATTCCTCCGGCACAGGGCACGCCCAAAAAAGTCTCGAGGTGCGACGAATGGTTCCACATCAAGGAAGCCACGCGGTCGCCGGAGTTCAGCCCTAATTTTGTCAGGGCGCCGGCCAGTCGCCGGGCGCGCTGATACACCTGACCGTAACAAGTCCGGGAAATCGAGTGGTCCGGCTTGCGCGAAAGGATTTCTGCCTGCGGGAAAAGCTTGCCGGCACGCTCCAGTAAAACCGGCAATACCAGGGGGAAATCCATCATCGTCCCGCGCATTTTAACCTCGGTAGGAGCGGTCTGTTGCCGCATCCTATCACCGTTTTACTAGCGCGCGAGACTAGCTTTATCCGGTACCAGACCTACCGTTCTACTAGGTATTTGTGGTTGCAAAAATGGGCAATTTTCGAGACCATGCACGGGACCACTGAACCGGTCCGCCCCGCCCGCGTGGCACTCCCTCGGTTTGCCCCCTCCAGGCGGCTTAGACTCTTCAGTGCGCTCCGCAATCGTGGCTAGGTTCCGGACAGAAGGAGTTCGCAGGTGAAGAAGCTTTACGTCGGTAATCTCCCGTTTAACGCCTCGGAAGAGCAGTTGCAGGAATGGTTCTCGCAAGTGGGAGTAAGTCCCTCGGCAATCAGTCTGATTCGTGATCGTTTCACCGGACAATCTCGCGGTTTTGCCTTCATCGAAATTTCCAACGATGAAGATGCTGACCGCGCAGTGACCAGCCTGAACGGTCAGAATTTCGGTGGCCGGAACCTGGTAGTCAACGAAGCTCGTCCCCAGACCGAACGTTCTGGTGGGGGTGGCGGTCGCGGCGGTGGTGGTGGTGGCTACGGCGGCGGCCGTGGCGGCGATCGCGGTGGTCGTGGCGGTGGCGGCGGTGGACGCGGAAGTGATCGCGGCGACCGGGGCGATCGCGGCAATCGCTGGTAAGTTCGGCTCTCCTCCCTTCTGGTTCTTTCGCTCGGGCAGGGTTCTGCTCTGCCCGTAGTCCGCTTGGGCCCTGCCCGCATTTTTCTTCTGCTTCAAATCTAAATCTCCTCAGCAATCGCCCTGTTCTCTGTTACTGAGACTTTCGTCCATTCCTCACGCCTCACACCTGAACACGGTTTCGCGGCTCATTTGTATAGGTCCGAGTTCCTGCCCTTCGACTATCTGCAACAGGGCATGCAAGTTTGCAGCAGCATCCGCGACAAAAATTCACAGCCGCGAAAAACTTTTTCTAGCGAACACAAATCGTTCTGTGTAACTATCCGCGCGAGTCATACGGGACCTGTTGCCGGCTAGCGGCGGCTCAGCGACAACCCTCAGAACGTCCGCATTCTCTAATGTATTTTCGCGCGCAACAAAGCGTAGGGTTATGGGTTTGAAACACTAGGTTCAGAATTCCGTTTGACCTGTTGCTCTGGAAGTATATGAAAGGTATGGACTGATTCGATGGTTAATGCGCACCGGGAAGAAATCGGGCAAACACGCGCAGCGAACCTTACCATCAGGGTCAGCATCCAACGCAGCAGGCAGGGTTGAACTTGACGATGAACACTTGGCACAAACGCGACTGGAAGCAGTTTTACGAACTGGCTCGTCGCCCGTGGCAACGCCACCGTCCGCCGCGTCCGGTGTATCCTTCCGGCATGAATCGTGTGCAACCGGCTGCAGGCTTCAGCTTGTCAGAACTTGATGATGCTGGCGTTGACTTGGATCTCGCCGAGCGACTGGGCCTACCTGTAGATGCCGGCCGAATCGGTGCGTACGGTCCCAACGTAACCGTACTGCGTGACTTCGTGCGCTCGTCGCGCCAACCTTTGTAGGTCCCACTACACAATCTCTGCTTTTGCACCTTTATTTCTTTACCGCGCACGTCTTGAGATCATTCACCTAACCTTATTTGTAAGCTCGCGAAGTTCCACGTAAAATGGATGTTTCGAACCAAGCCAATGGCCTCACCCTTTAACATTATCCCTAACGGCGCTCCGCCAGCAGTTCCCTCACCGGATGCCCACCCGCGCCCGGATTGGCTCCGCGTAAAGTATTTTGGCGGTCCGCGCTATCAGGATCTGAAGCGCACTATGCGCACGCTGGATCTGCACACCGTCTGCGAGTCCGCGCGCTGCCCCAACATGGGTGAGTGCTGGGAACATGGCACCGCGACCTTCATGATCTTGGGAGACATTTGCACCCGCGCTTGTGGCTTCTGCGCGGTTCCCTCCGGCAAGCCGGTTGGTCCTCCGGATGAAGATGAGCCGCTCCGCGTCGCCGAAGCGGTTGAACGCATGGGCTTGCGCTATGCGGTGGTCACCAGCGTGAATCGCGACGACCAACCCGATGGCGGCTCGCGCATCTTCGCGCGCACCATTCAAGAAATTCGCAATCGTGTTCCCGGCTGTAAAGTGGAAGTGCTGATCCCTGATTTCCGCGGCGATTGGAACGCTCTGGACACAGTGCTAGCCGTCAAGCCGGACATCCTGAATCACAATACGGAAACGGTTCCGCGCCTCTATCGCCAGGTGCGCAAAGGCGCCCTCTACGAGCGCTCACTGGAATTGTTGCGCCGCGCCAAGCAGACACACGCCGACGTGCCGACGAAAACTGGATTGATGCTCGGATTAGGTGAGGATAAAGAAGAAGTGCTCGCGACGATGCAGGACTTGGCCGCTCAGGGTACCGACATTCTAACCATCGGCCAGTATCTCCAGCCAACCCGCGAACATTTGCCGGTGATTCGCTTTGTGCATCCAGACGAATTTGCCGAGTACAAACATCTCGGCGAGCAAATGGGATTCAAGCACGTGGAATCCGGCCCCTTGGTTCGCTCTTCGTATCACGCCTTCGATCAGGCCGAATCCGCTACCCGCTAAGCCTATTCCTTATCTTCCTATTTCGACGTCACCATCGACCAGTCGGTGAACGGTACCGCTCGCCCTCCGCGAACGACCGTCGGGATCACGTGATCAAATCCTTTGTGATCTTTCGAAGAGTAGTCCAACTTGAGCTCTGGCCCGAGGCCCAGATCCATTTCATGTATCGACTCGATTCCATGGATCAGTCCTTCGCGCGTCAAATCCTTCCCGGCCTTCTTTAATCCTTCGACCATCACCATGGCGTCCACGAACCCTTCCAGGCTCACAAAGTTTGGCCGGGCGTTTGGCTTGTACTTCAGCATGGTGCGGCGGTACAGCGCCACCGTCTTCAGATCCGTCAAGTAATAAGGTGGCACCACCTGGGTGATGACCATACCTTCCGCATCAACGCCCGCATCCGTGATCAACTCATCCGTCCCCACAAACGACACGGTAACGAACAGCGGCTTCCATCCTTTCGCATGCGCGGCTTTCACAATCGGTGCCACAGTGTTCGAAGGCCCAACCACCACCACAGCGTCCGGATTCGACCCTCGTACCTTGTCAATCGCAGCTTCCGTTTGATTGCTCTGTCGCATGTACGACGCCACCGCGACTGGTTCCGCGCCATTCTCTTTCAGAGCTGTTTGCACGCCGGAGAGTACCGCCGCACCGAATGGGTCGTCGGGATAAATCACCCCAATCTTTCGAAAATGTAGGGTCTTCCACATCCCGTCTATTTGTTCCCGGGTCTCGTCGCCATACGATGCCCGGACATTGATCACCCACCGCCTCAGGGGTGTATACAGCGTTTGAGCCCCGGTGAATAATCCGATCAGCGGAATCTGATTGGAGTCCGCCAGCGGCACATACTTCACAGCCGTGGGCGTTCCCACGAAAAAGCCCATGGCAAACACTTTTTGCGCTATTAATTTGTCCCAACAGGCTTGCGTCTTGCTTGGGTCGTAACTGTCATCAAACGAAACCAGCCGCAACCTCCGGCCATTGACGCCGCCTTCTTCATTCACCGACTGAAAGTAAGCCTCCGCGCCATTGATCGTTTCCCGCCCCAGAAAACTCGACGGACCCTCCAGCGCGGCACATGACCCGATCAAAATTTCTTTGTCCGTCACGCCCGGCGCGGTTTGCGCGTGCGTGACCTGAGTGAGGGAAAGCAACACCAGCAATGCAAATGGGACGGATGAGCATTTCAATCGAGCGACGTGCGTCATGAGCTGCTCCAATTCTCAGATGAGTGTCTGGAAATAGCCTTGTTACAACTGTACGGTAAAGTGAATGCGCGCAAGCGCGCATCTTGCCGGATGTTGCGAAATCGCTAGGTTTTACTTAGTTAAGTTCCCCGTGGAACACTTGAGCAGCGCGCGGCCTGCCGGTGTGCAGACACATCGTGCAGACACACCCCTGCGCCATTTCTGGCGCAGCTTCGGGGTTTACTTCAGGCGGGAACAGCTACTGCTTGAAGCGAGATAGGTCACTTCGCGGCTGCGGCGGCCTTCTTAATGGCTTTCGCTGCTGCGGAAGCCTTGCGGCGACGCTTGGTTTTGGGCGGCGTTGCGGGAGCTTCGCCAATAAGTTCAGCAGTGAAAATACTAGTTACGAACAGTTTCGGTCCATGGTCATCAAAATCGACAGCGGTACGTTCCTGGTCCGAGGCTGTCACGATACCCAAGCCGTACAGCTCGTGCTTGATGGTTTGTCCTTCCTGCATTGCTTGCACAACTTCCTCCTTGACCGCGCTCCTGATGTCATTCATTTCTGCTAAAAGCGAGAGGTCCTCGATCCCCTGAAGACCTCTCCAAACCAGGCTAGAGGCTTGTGACGTTCTCAGCCTGAAGGCCTTTCGGGCCCTTCTTTACTTCAAATTCCACAGCTTGACCCTCATTCAGCGACTTGTACCCGTCCATCTGAATTGCCGAAAAATGTACGAATACATCTTCCCCGGTCTGACGCTGGATGAACCCGTAACCCTTCGAAGCATTGAACCACTTCACTGTTCCTTGTTCCTTCACTGCTGAACCTCGAAATTGAATTGCTTTGCCCCTCTTGCTTGCTCACTGCCCCGGTCTCCCGGCTGCTATGACCTGCCTCCAGCCCGAAAAAAAAGGCCGCGAGCTTGTTCTCGCAGCCCCCTGAACGAGTCAAAAGGTAATACAAGAGCAACAAACGCTGTACCTAAGACTATCACACAAAAGGGGTTATTGTCCATTGGCGTTTGGGGACGCTCTGGTCGAACCCGAACGTAAGATACTGAAAAACGGATGTTTGCGTGTCTTTTTTGAGGTGCCAACGAGCGCGCGATTAAGTAGTTTCTTCCAACGATTCGGGCTGAATACTCAAATCTCCGTGCCCGGCGCTCTTCTTTTCCCAATACTTCTTCACCCAGGCTTCCCAGCTCTTCCCGGCAGCGGTATCACGCCCTGAAAAGGCCAGTGCCGCGATTTCGGCATAGGTGATCTTCACGCGTTGATTGGAATCCTTGGGCAAAAGCCGGACAAACGAACTATCGAGCGTCTTTCCGCTCGAGCGATCGAAGATGTAACCCTCGAGTTTTGTTCCATCTCGGCGTGTAATCGTCACATCGCCGCGGTAATCGAAGGCCTTTTCGAGTGCCTCACAGATCTCTTCTTCTTTTGCCAGATCAGGCACCCAGCCCTGTAGGGTCTCGTGCTGAAATCCCGGCGCCACTTCCAATTCGTCCGGATTCGCGGCGTGCTCCGGCCGATCAGCGTGCCTTGGACCGGTCATGCGCGGGTTTCTTCCAGCTTCGCGGGATTCGAATCGATCTGCACCAGCGGATTATAGGAATGCACCGGCTTGACGGGTTCGTTCAACATGCGCATCGCTTCATCGTCTTTATGAGTCGCAAAGAGTGTCGCTTTTGCCGTCGCGAGCAAGCCCCGCAAAGAGCTGAAGGTGTAATCTACGCCGGAAGCCTCATACCCGCTATGCACCATGCAATTGGCGCACTGCGGATTTCCCGACTCCGTTCCGTAGTTGGCCCATTCCGTGGTGCTCATAAGCTCGCCGAAAGTGTCGGCATAGCCGTCCTGCAGCAAATAACACGGCTTTTGCCATCCGAAGATCGAATACGTCGGCATGCCCCAGGGTGTGCATTTAAAATCGCGCTTGCCCATCAGGAATTCCAGGAAAAGCATGGACTGATTAAATCGCCAGCTTGGCTTGCGATTTGAAAGCATGGCCCGGAACAGCCGGCGCGTGCGCGCGCGTCCCAGAAAGTGCTTCTGGTCCGGTGCCTTATCATAGTTGTAGCCGGGCGAAAGCATCATGCCTTCCACGCCCAGTTCCATCATTTCGTCGAAGAAGCCGCGGACGCTGTTGGGATCCGCTCCATCAAACAGCGTGGTGTTGGTCGTTACGCGAAAGCCCTGCTTGAGCGCCTCGCGCATTCCCTCGACGGCTAATTCGTATCCGCCTTCGCGGCACACCGAAAAATCGTGATGTTCTTTTTGCCCATCAACGTGAACGGAAAATGTCAGGTATTTGCTCGGCTTGAATAGATGCAGCTTTTCCTTCAGCAGCAGGGCATTGGTACAGAGGTATATGTATTTCTTGCGCGCTACCAAGCCTTCCACGATCTTTTCGATCTGGCTATGCATCAGCGGTTCGCCGCCCGGTATCGATACCATTGGCGCGCCGCATTCATCGACCGCTTTGAAGCACTCCTCTGGCGATAATTCACGCTTCAGCACGTGCGCGGGATATTGAATCTTTCCGCAACCGGCGCATGCCAAATTGCAGCGGTACAGCGGCTCCAGCATCAGCACCAGCGGGTACTGTTTGCGTCCCTTAACTTTTTGCGTCAGGACGTAACTGGCTACCGTCCAAGCTTGGGATATAGGTACAGGCATGCATTCCCCTGTGAGTCAGTCTCAAAAGCCACGGATTGTGATGCGGGACCCCAGTCCCCCCGAACTTCTATTTTACCCGAGAAGTGCCTCTTCTCGTCACGATAAGATTCTAGCGGTCTTTCCTCTCAGCCCCAATTTTGATGCAGTGAAAGGTGCTTAGGTGGCACCGGCCTGCTCCTCAAATTGCCTGAACGGCACTAAAGTAAGCGAGGTCGCCGATCGCAACGCCGGCATGATCCTCAAGATCAATAAAGAGCGATTGCAGCAGCTAACTCCCTCAACCAAATGACTTCGGCATCTTCGAGAACCGTCGCGGAACGCATCAACTTGCGACGGTCAGAACTCTCCATCCAGCCGCTTCCGCATGAAGATCGCCGCTTGCGGATTGTCGTTGTACCGCTCGCAATGTTCGAATCCATGCCGCTCATAGAATCGCGCTGCTGCCTGCATGACTGCTGCCGTGTCGAGATACAGCCACACGTACCCACAATCTCGCGCGAACTCTTCCAACTCCTTCATCAACAAATCCGCGATTCCTTTTCCTCGATACGCCGGACGCACATACATCCTCTTGATCTCGGCC
>DASXBH010000166.1:0-3198 GCA_036491775.1 Candidatus Acidiferrum sp. | reverse complement strand
TACTCCGGGCCACAGCGATTTCGGCGGAGAAGTAGAACGCGCGCTGCGCATGGTCGATGGTGTAGTGCTGCTGGTGGACGCCAGCGAAGGTCCTTTGCCGCAGACTCGCTACGTACTGCAGAAGGCCTTGGCCTCCAAGCTGCCCCCGGTTGTGGTTCTGAACAAAATCGACCGGTCCGACGCACGCGCGGAAGAAGTTCTGAACGAAATTTACGACCTGTTTATCGATCTGGACGCCACCGAAGATCAGCTCGATTTCCCTGTTATCTACACCAACGCCCGCGAAGGCGTGGCGCATCGAAAAATTGGTGACGATTCCAAGGATCTTCTGCCGCTCTTCGAAGCTATCGTAAACAAGATTGCTCGCCCTACTGGCGATCCCGCCGGTGTGCTGCAGCTTCAAGTGACCAACCTGGATTACTCGGAATTCTTGGGGCGTATTGCAATTTGCCGCGTGTTTAACGGCGCCTTGAAGCGTGGAGACGAAGTTGGCATCAGCAAGTTGGATGGCAAGCTGGCACCGACCAAGATTACCAAGCTGTTTACGTTTCGCGGTTTGGATCGCGATGAAGCTGACACCGTATATGCGGGCGACATCGTAGCCATCGCGGGCGTGGAAGGCATTCAAATCGGCGAAAGCATTACTGACCTTCTGAATCCTATGCCGCTTGAGCCCCTTACCATCGACGAACCGACCCTGGCCATGATCTTCAGCGTGAACTCCAGCCCGCTGTCTGGACGTGAAGGCAATTACCTGACGTCCCGCGATCTCCGCGATCGCCTCGCCAAGGAGCTTCTGACCAATGTAAGCATCCGCGTCGAAGATACGGACACGCCTGAATCCTTCCGCGTGCTGGGTCGCGGTGAATTGCAGCTCGCAATCCTGATTGAGACCATGCGTCGCGAGGGCTTCGAACTAATGGTCGGCAAACCGGAAATCGTAGTGCGCTCGGAAAATGGCAAGAAGCTCGAGCCAGTCGAACGCCTGGTCATCGACATTCCGGAAAACTTCATCGGCATCATCATGGAAACAATTGGCAGCCGCCGCGGCGAGATGCTGAAGATGAGCAATCATGGTTCCGGCCGCGTGCGTCTGGACTTCAAGATTCCGTCGCGCGGGTTGATCGGGTTGCGCAGCCAACTGCTGACCGACACGCGAGGCACCGCGCTGATTCATTCGATCTTCGAAGGCTGGATGGAATACGGCGGCGAGATGGCGCTGCGTCCCACGGGCGCACTGGTAGCGGATCGCCCAGGCGTCTCCACGGCTTACGCCCTGTGGGGATTGCAGGAGCGCGGTGAACTCTTCATCGGGCCGACCATCGAAGTTTACGAAGGTATGGTCGTTGGTGAAAATTCGCGCGAGCAAGACATGGAAGTGAATGTGACCAAAGAGAAGAAGCTCACCAACATGCGTTCTTCTTCCGCCGACGAAGCCATTCGCCTGATTCCGCATCGCCAACTCAGCCTGGAGCAGGCGATTGAGTTCATCGCAGACGACGAATTCGTGGAAATTACTCCCAAATCCATCCGCCTGCGCAAGAAAATACTGCAGGCCAACAAGCGTCCCCGCCGTTGGCAGGAAATCCGCGCTTCCCAAGAAGCTGCCGGTTAACGTAGAAACAACTTAATTGACAGGCGTTTGTCTCCCCTATGCGGAGAGCGGCTCGAGCTTGCGCTGCACGCCAATCATTTCATCGTTGGCGTTATTCACAATCACCAGGTCATATTTAAACTTCTGACCCGCCAGCCATTTGTCGAACTTGTATCCGGGAATCCACTGGCCGCCGACCAACGTGGTCTTGGTGACATTCGGAACTGGTTTGCCTTCCCAGTTGATGGGGCCGACGATCGAATCGTATTTGGTTGTGCGGATCGCGTCGCGAATGGATGCAGGTGACTCAACATCCTTGGTGCGCTTCAAAACATCGAGCGCCACTTCAAACAATGCGTGATGGAAACCCAGCGGTTGAGTCCACTGCTTCTTGGTTTCGTCTTCGTAAGCCGCGCAGAGTTCCGCCGCATTCTGTTGCGTCAGATTCGATTTGAACGGGAAGCTGGGCGACCACCAGATTTCCGTGGTCAAATCTGCCCCGCGCTCCCCAAGAGCCTCGACCGCGGTCGGAAATAGAATGGCTTTCGCCACGGTAGCAATCTTCGGAGTGAATTTCATGTCGCCGGCTTGTTTCCAAAACGCGGCGAACGCTGGCGGCGGCATCACGCCGGTAAGAATCTCGACCTTTTCGTCTTTGAACCTCTGAATTTGCTGCGAGAAATCACGGGCCGCCAGTTCAAACCTTCCTGGATCAACTAGCTTGAATCCCTTAGGTTGCAACGCCCCAGGAAATCCAAATTTCGCATCAGAGTACGCCACGCCTTCCGCATCATTGGGCCACAACGCGCCAACAACCTTGTTGGTCGGAGTTCCGGTCCACATATTCGTGAAAACCGCGATCAGATCCTCAAGGCCCCAGAAAAAGTGATAGGTCCACTGAAATGGCTTGTCTGCTTTTCCGCCGCGACCGTAGAAATAAGACTGCCAGGGGCAATCCGTCGTGATGCACGGCACGCCGTTCGCTTCGCAGACATCGCTAACCGGGATCACGGTTTCACCGGTGCTGGAAGCGAGCATCAGGTCAACGTGTTCGGACTTGATAAGCGCGAGAGCCACTTCGCCGCCACGTTCGCGGCGCGACTGGCTGTCCGCTTCCAAGATTTGTACGGGATGGTTCACGCCGTTGATCGTCAAGCCGTCGGCAACTATCTTGCGAATGTGCGACACGATGAACTGGTTGCCCTCGCCAAAGCGCTCCAGCGCTCCGGTGGTTGGTGCCACAAATCCGATCTTCAGAACGTGGCCGTTGCTGCGCGGATACTTGCCCATCAGCAGGTGAGGCGCGGTCAGGGCCGCTAAGCCGGTAACCGCTGATTCCTTCAGGAAGCGGCGCCGGTTCTTGAGATTGCTGCGAACTTCTCCCGACTTTTCCGCGTCTGAACGTTTCTTCGAGTTCATAACTTCTCCTGTGCAAGCAGGCAATCCCCAGCATTCGTTCGCTGCCAATCAGCCGTGGGATGCCTTAGGAATCTGAGTGAGGGCCCTACTTCGTGAAATCAAATATAAGGAGGAATGCAGTGACGCAGCGGAAATTCGCAACGGTTCGTACAAAAAAGTTAATACAAAGGACGCGACTAGGGAAC
>DASXBH010000165.1:0-3077 GCA_036491775.1 Candidatus Acidiferrum sp. | reverse complement strand
GTAGCCGTTAGGGAAAAATGCGCCTGGCACCCTGAAATACCGCAGGAGGACACGCGCAAACGCGAGTGCGATGAGTATAAGCGCAAGAACATAGCGTGGAATAACGGGCAGGGAATCAACTTTGGAGGAGCCGCGATGTGCCATGGCTCGCCTCACCTGGATCGCGTCAGAGGTCGCTTCCGCAACCGGCTTTCCGAACGAAACCGATGATATCGCAGAAGGGCACAGTCCGAAAGGTCGGAAGTGATGGCTGACGCTGCGCACTCTTTCCCGCCAGGCGACGCGGTATCTTCCGCCTGTTGGCATGGTGTTCATAGAAATGGTCAGCTCCCGTATGGTCGGCAATCCGGAAGTTATCGTTCTTGTGATGTGATGCTCTTCGACGACGTTCCAACCGTCGACCTGCTTTTCGAGGGCAGCAAGATCCTCGCCCTTGAGCGGCGTATTTACAAGTACTTGGCAGTCCCCAACAGCCTTGTAAGTTGTTGTAAGTACTTGTTGTTGCCGCTCTGTCACGGCAGAGGTCGCGAGTTCGAGTCGTCCCCGCCATTCCCTTCAAGCACTTACAGCGGACCGTTTGAGTCCAATAAGCGCTGGGTGCGAGCAGCAGGATCATGGCTGCCTGCTCTTCTTCGCGAGGTCCGGCTGAGGAAGCCGCCCGAAATACAGCCCGATGGCCTGAATGTCTCGAGCACTTAGCCTCTTAGCAATATTAGTCATCTGCTGACTCGCGTCGTTCTTCCGGGAGCCTTCTTGCCACATCTTCATTTGAACCGCGATATAGGAGGCATACTGTCCAGCCAAAGGAGGAATCGCCGGGGCTTCGCCACGGCCCTCAAGACCGTGACAGCCCTCACAAGCTTGGGTCATTTTTTTTTCATCCCCTACGGTCGCCAAGCGCGTACCCAAAGCCAGCAGATCAGGCTCCGCCGCAGGTAGAGGAGTAGGCGTACCACGGACCCCGGAGTAGTATTCCGAAACATCCGCAATATCCTCCGGCTTCATCTTGCGGGCGATTGGGGACATGATGTCATCAGGTCGCACGCCGGATGCGAAATCCCGTATTTGTTTCGCCAGATAATAAGCGGGAATGCCGGCCAGCTTCGGAGATCCGCCACTGCCGTCATCGTCGCTACTGAATGCGTGGCACGTTGCGCACGGCTCGATTCCGTAGCTGGTTCCGCTAGCAACGATCCCGGCCCCACGCTGCACATCGGGCTTCGGCGATCCTTCGGCGAAGGATCGAGTAAGAAGCAAGCCCGCGGCCGCGATAGAGAGCACTCCAATAAGGGATAGATTGAGTTTCATGCTGACACCATTGGTGCAGGGTTCTTTAGATACTGTTTCTTGATCGCTTCGACGCTCCAGTACGCGAGCGCTCCCAGAGTGCCAGTCGGATTGTAGCCGGGTTCGTGCGGATAAGCCGACGTTCCGACCACGAATACGTTATGCGCGTCCCAGGACTGGAGGTAGCGATTGACGGCGCTGGTGCTCGGATCGGAACCCATGATCACGCCTCCGCTGTTGTGCGTCGTTTGATACTTCTGCGTGGTGAAGGGTGGTTTCCTCGGATAGCCGGCCACTGTCTTCGCACCCATCCGTTTGCCGATTTCTACTGCGCGGTCCACGCAGAATTGGGTCATCTTCATATCATTGTCTGGAAACTCGAAGGTCATGCGGAGGAGAGGGAGTCCCCATGCATCCTTATAGGTCGGGTCCAGATCGAGGTAATTCGTTCGGGTTGGCATCGAACTGCCGTGAATCAGTACGTGCGCGGTATGGTTGTAGTGACGCCGGATAGCAGCTTTCCACTCCTTGCCCCACTCGGGTGTTCCGGGCGGTGTCGGATGGAATTCGATCGGCCGGCCGTTGGTCAGAGCCGACATGATGTAGGACCCTCCGATGAATCCGTGCGGGCCGTGATCGAAGTTGTCGTCGTTAAAGTCATCGATGAGTGTTCCGCTTCCGCCCGCCGCCATAAACGGGTTGATGTTGATCTTCTCGTCGAAGAACACGAAGACGTCGCTGGTAGTCTGGTAGGCGTAGTTTCGCCCGATGACGCCCTCTCCGGTTTTCGGGTCGTAAGGCTTTCCTATGCCGGAGAGCAACATCATGCGAGCGTTGTTGAAGGCAAACGTCGTTACGATCACCAGATTGGCCGGTTGCTCAAATTCGCGGCCGGTCGCGTCCACATATGTAACGCCGGTGGCTGTTTTCTTATCGCGATCAAGATTGACGCGCAGGACTTGCGCCTCAGTTCGCAGTTCGAAGTTTGGATTCTTCAGCAACACCGGCAGGATGACCGTCTGTGGAGTCGCCTTAGCAAAGTGCTCGCAGGCATAGCGCTCGCAGAAGCCGCAATAATTACAGGCGTTGAGCTGCAGTCCCTCAGGGTTCGTATAAGGGCGGGTCATGTTGGACGAAGGCTGTACAAAAGGGTGATACCCCATGTCGGTGGCTGCTTTCCGGAACAGCACTCCGCCGTACTGCTCCTTCATTGGCGGGTTCGGGTATTCACGCGAGCGCCGAGACTCGAACGGGTTTCCTCCGGGCTGGATTTTGCCGTTGAGATTCCCGGCCTTGCCGCCCGTACCTAGAAGGTATTCAAACCTATCGAAATAGGGCTCCAATTCGTCGTAAGTGACACCCCAGTCCTGAATGGTCAGATTGGTATCCACAAAGTCTTTGCCGTACCGCTCCTGCATCCGGGTGCGCCAAACGAAATCGGCTTCGGTGAACCGAAAGGTCTGCCCGTTCCAATGCACACCCGCTCCGCCAAGGTCAGTTCCCGGGAGGAACGCCTCCCATTGGCGAATGGGCAAGGCCTCCTGGGTTGGACTATTACGAAATGTCATCGCTTCGCGCGTGACATCCTGCATCATTCCTTTCCGGATGGAGTACTTCAACTCGTCGTGAATGTCCGGCGCCTGAAATTCGGGCACCGTCCAGCGTTGCTTTCCGCGCTCGAGTCCGACCACTTTCAGGCCCTGGGCAGCAAGTTCCTTCGCCATGATTGCGCCCATGAATCCAACTCCGACCACTACTACATCCACGGGTTTGAGTTTCTGTGTCATGTG
>DASXBH010000164.1:0-9344 GCA_036491775.1 Candidatus Acidiferrum sp. | reverse complement strand
TGGCGTGGTGGTTTGCTTACGGCCGTGCCATGGTTCGTCAAATCGGTAAGCGCCCCGCCGTTTGGGGCATTCCCCGGCACTACATCAGCATTGTTTCCCGCAGTCTTCGCTGGATGATTACTCTCGACCCACAGCGCCGCTTTTGGTGGAAAACAAAAATTTGGATGTCCGCCGGCGAAATCGCCGAACTCTATTCGCAGTCCCGCGCCGGCTCAGCCCTGCAACCAGAAGAATTGTCTACCCCGGTCGCCAAGCAGCCATAACACACGCGATGGATCCCGAAATGAACGTCACCGTCATCCTTTGCACTTACAACCGCTGCGACGCTCTCGCCGCGGCTTTGGATAGCGTTGCCGCGTCCGTTGTGCCGCCTTCCTTCAATTGGGAAGTGCTCATTGTCGATAACAATTCCAAGGACCAGACGCAGGAAGTGGTCGATCAGTTCTCCAAAAAACATCCGGGCCGTTTCCGTTACTTCTTCGAACCGAAACAGGGTAAATCTCACGCCTTGAACTCCGGTATTCGTGAAGCCCACGGAGAAGTCCTCGCTTTTATGGACGACGACATTACCGTGGAGCCAGACTGGCTCTACGAATTGGTTCGCCCGCTCGCCAAATCCGAATGGGCTGGCACCGGCGGACGTGTGTACCTACCAAAAGACTTTGTCGCGCCCGATTGGATGGCGGTTGAAGGCCATCATTCTCTGGTGACGATCCTGGCTCTCTTCGATCTTGGCCCCGACCCTGCCCCCATTTCCAAGCCACCCATCGGAAACAATATGGCGTTTCGCAAATCCGTCTTTGCCAAATACGGCAATTTTCGCACCGACCTTGGTCCCACGCCTGGCAGCGAAATCCGCTATGAAGACACGGAATTCGGCGCGCGCGTGATGCGCGGTGGCGGTAAAATTCTTTACGTTCCTTCGGCTATCGTTCGCCATGAAGTTCCCGAACGCCGCCTGGAGCAAGAATATTTTCTTTCCTATCACTTTGATTACGGCCGTGCGCTTATTCGCGAACGAGGCGATCGCCACGGCTTCGGCATCGTTCCGCGTCCCTTGATCAGCCTTGCCAATCGCCTGCTGAACATTTTGCCTACCAAGGCCTGGCGCTGGCTGCGGGAATCTCAGCCGCAAAAACGTTTCTACAATAAATGTCAGGTGTGGACCATCGCCGGTGAAATTACAGAAATCTGCCGCCGCTCTCTTGGATCGCGCACGCCTGACTCCAGCGAAATTCCCGGGGGCGAAACCGCTCCAGCCGTTTCGTCGATCAACCGCCCGTGACCACTTCAGCCCCGAGTTCCAAGACTCCCGCGGTCATCATTGTTGGCCCTCCCTGGCCGCGTAGCGGCACTGCGCGCGTCATCCAGAATCAGATTGAGTATTACCGCCATCGCGGTTTCTTCACCGTTTTCGTTTGTGTCCCGATTCATTGTTCGTTTACCGAAACGTATCCAGAGTGGGGCGAAATCAAGACCGGCATTCACGATCTTGGCGCTGATCGCATCTTTTTTGCTCCCATCAATAACCGCCGCTTCACAACGGCGAAATACACTTCGTGGATCGGGCACGCTTTTCGCGGTACCGCTCTGGACTGGGTTGTATTTACCGCCCGTTCCTCGCAATTGCCTGATGAAGCCATCGATTTCTTGCGTGGTCTCGACGTCAGGTTCATGCACGTCAATCACGTTTTCACTTTGGGCTTTGCGCAGCGCCTTCTGCGGCAAGGCGTGCGCTCGCGTCCCGTGCCACCCATGATTCTTGAAACTCACGATGTTCAATCTCATCTCCTCGACGAACGCGGTGACATCAATCCATGGACGCACCGCCGCGATTCGCTCAAACAGTTGCTCGTTTCCGAGGTCGCGCTTCTGAAAAAAGCCAGGGTCCTCGTTCACTGTTCAGTTGATGATTTCAATTTCTTCAAAATGCGCTTGCCGCAAAAGCGCCACGTCCTGGCCATGCCGACTATCGACGAAAGCTTTATCTCTACAGTCGATGGGGCTAAATCTTCTTCTACTGCACCCATCGATCTGCTCTTTGTCGGCCAAAGCACCGATCCTAACCGCGCCGCCATCAAATGGTTTTTCGAACAGGTTCTTCCGCTCATCGCCGACCGCGGCTACCGCATTAAAATCGTCGGCCAGATCGACATGCTGGTTCGAAAATATCTTCCTGACATCTATCACGCTTTCAATTCTTATTTTGTGGGACCCATCCCCGAGCTCGCTCCGTCTTATCGTGCTGCCCGCTGCGTCTTCGCACCCATGGTTTCAGGGACTGGCATCTCCATAAAAACGATCGAGGCTCTCGCGCTCGGCAAGCCCTTCGTCGGCACTTCCAAAGCCTATCGTGGCATGCCTATGGACCGGATCGAACAGGCTGGCCTTCATCCGCATGACACGCCGCAAGCTTTCGCCAACGCCATTGTCGATGCGCTGTCTCAGGAAAAACTCGCCGCCGCGGCCAGTCGCACCGCTTATGACGCGCTCTTTTCCAAGCACGCAGCTTTTTCTTCACGTGATGAAGCGCTCAAGCTAGCCACCGCGACAAGCTGACATGCATCTACTGAACCGCATGGCATCCATCAGATTGAATTTCTAAATCTCGGCCGACGTCACTTCATGCACATTACCGTCATTGTTTGCACCTACAATCGCTCCAGTAGCCTGGGTCAGGCGCTCGATAGCGTCGCTGCTCAGACGCTGCCCGCAGATGTGACTTGGGAAGTGCTGGTTGTCGACAATAATTCCGCGGACAAAACGCGCCAAGTTGTCGAAGATTTTTCCCGCCGATATCCAGGTCGCTTTCGCTATCTTTTCGAATCGCAGCAAGGTTTGTCTCGCGCGCGCAACGCCGGCATTCGGCAGGCAAGCGGCGAAATCATCGCTTTCCTCGACGACGATGTAACCGTTGCGCCCACGTGGCTGCAGAATCTCACCGCGTCTCTTCACAGCGGCGATTACGCTGGTGCCGGCGGCCCCATTCGGCCTCCTGAAGGTTTTGAGCCGCCGCGCTGGCTTACTCTTGGCGGAGATCAGGACCTCGGCGGCGTGCTCGCTCTCATGGATCTTGGCGATACACCCGCCGACCTACACAAAGCTCCGTACGGCACCAACATGGCTTTCCGGAAATCCGTGTTCGAAAAGTACGGCTCCTTTCGCCCCGATCTTGGCCGTTGTGGTAGCAACCTGCTAAGCAACGAAGACACCGAATTTGGCAAACGTCTTTTCGCTGCTGGCGAGCGCCTGCGCTATGAACCGACCGCCGTCGTACATCACCCGGTTTTTCCGGAGCGCCTGAACAAGAAATACTTCCGTCACTGGTGGTTCGAATATGGCCGCGCCCTGATTCTCGAACGTGGCCCGCGTCCCTCGATAGTGGGTATCCCTCGGCCCTTCATCGCCATTCCAAACCTCATTATCCGTTCTCTTTCTCGACGTACCCTGAACTGGCTGCTGGCGACAAACCCTAAGATGCGCTTTTACAATAAATGTCAGGTCTGGATGACCTTGGGAGAAATTGCCCAATTGTTCCGTCAGACTTTCCATGCCCGGCCCGTGTCCCAGAGAGATTCCGTCAGGATCTCTTGAAGCAAGTTAGCGCCAAGTATGAACGTCACCGTCATTTTGTGTACGTATAACCGCTGCCACAGTCTGGGGGCTGCGCTGGAAAGCGTGGCGGCGTCCAAACTTCCCGACTCCGTCGAGTGGGAAGTTGTGGTCGTCGACAATAATTCCGCCGACAAAACGCGCGACGTTGTCGAAGGATTTATTCGTCGCCATCCCCGCCGTTTCCGCTACCTCTTCGAACCTCGCCAAGGCAAATCCAACGCCCTAAATACCGGTATCCGCGAAGCTCGCGGTGACATTCTGGCCTTCATGGATGACGACGTTATGGTCGAAGCCAACTGGCTGCAAAGTCTGCTCAGCGTGTTTCTAAATCCAGCCTGGGCTGGAGTGGGCGGACGCATTCTGCCGGAGCGCGATTTCACTCCGCCCGCGTGGCTTTCCCTCGAAAATAAATACGCGTTGGCTCCACTCGCCATCTTCGATCTCGGCCTGCAATCCGGGGAAATGCTCGAAGCGCCCTTCGGCACCAACATGGCGTTTCGCCGGGAAGTTTTCGAAAAGGTGGGAGGCTTCCGGACCGACTTGGGCCCATGTCCCGGCTCAGAAACGCGCAGTGAAGACACCGAATTTGGTTTCCGCGTTCTCGCTTCCGGTTTTCGCCTGTGGTACGAACCCGCCGCGATCGTCTACCACTCGCTCCCGGAGCACCGTTTGCGCAAAGGATATTTTCTGGCGTGGTGGTACGACAAGGCTCGCGCCGACATCCGCGTCGCCGGCGATCCCGACGAACATCAATTTCACGTCGCCGGAGTTCCTCTCAACGTTTTTCGGCGGCTGGTCGTTTGGACGTTTCGCTGGGCAACCAGCTTTAAGCCCGACCAGCGCTTTTCCAGCAAACTTAAAGTGTGGAGCAAGATTGGCGAAATTATCGAGCTTCACCGTATCTCGGTAAAATCCAAGCAAGAGACTCAACACCGGAATGCTTAATTTTTATTCGCGAATTCCGCTTACGCGGAGGCAGCCGACGCGCGGCTTAGTTTTGCATGCTGGCTCCGCGACAATCCCCGCAGTCGCGTCATTAGTGCCGCTAGCTTTGGACGATCTTCCTGGCTTATCGCTGCGAACTTCAGCCCCAAGCCCCCAGTCTTCGCGTAGCGCACTACAGCATCCGCGCGCAGTTGGCCTTCTTGTATCAAGAAGTGCAGGTTCACGAGCGAACCGACTGGCTTGACTTGCGTGGTTTTCAAAAACAATCCGCCCATGCCCATATCATGCACCGACGAAACGTCTGCTCTTCCATCACAACGCCAATACACCCATACATTCTCGGAAGTCTCCACTCGAGAATACAATCTCCTCGATGGCAAAGACCCGATTTGCCATGAATTAACCATCTCAACGTACCTTTCCTCTGAGCTGGTTCATTGCTGAACTGGAGGGCGGTGGACAGTCCTGTACCTTACTCGCAAAGTTTCGCTAAGGCAAGTCTTTAGAACCTTTAGTACCACCTTAGCTCTCTTTTTAACGCATACTTAACCGGGCCAATGCCGCCGCGAACAATTTACCATTTCCGAGAAATCTACAGGAAATCGCCGCTGATCGTTTCCGTCTCAGCTCCTTTGCGGCGATACCTAAACCTCAATAAAAGAATTACATAGACTCGCCGGACCTGGAGGTCAATCTGAATTGCGTATGGCTAGAAACTTGCACCCACCCTTCCTGTCTCTTTGTCATCCAAGGAGAAGAAGCCATCCCGCCGTGGCACCGTTTTTAAATGGTTGAAATTTCTAGGCGACGCGACAGCGCACAAATCGTTTCGGGCAAAGCCGCTTTACTCTGCACCACCGTCCCGTTGGGTTTTCTCTCGCAAAAAAATTCGACTACACCAATTTCCGTAAGGCACCTCAGGTTGAGGTCGGCGGGCACAGTCCCCTCTATTCTTAGACAACTTAATCTTTCCGGCCCTACTTGCGAATGCAACAAAACAATTCACAAGATTCCTCAAGCGTGTGATAAACGCCCGGTATTCCCGGAAGGTCCACCTTACCAAAGCGAATTTCTCCCGGCCACGTCGAAGCTGTTTTCGTCACAGCTTTTGCCATCTTCTTCTTCGCTGGAACGTGAGAAGATTATTCCGGCGCCGGACCGCCACTGTGGTCATGTACGTACTGTCCTCGCATCACAGTTTGGCGGTATATTGCTTCTCAGGCGCGCTTTCCCGGCAACCGATATAGCACATACAGCAAAAGTTGGGCCTTCCACCGGGACTTGATCACTCACGAGAGAGGAATAACATGCTTCGCAGATTATCTTTGATGCTTGCTGGCCTTTTGATTGCCCTGACTTCTGTGGCTGCTGCTCAGTCGCAGTCTCAATCGCAGCCACCCATGACTGCTGGTTCCACGCAAAAGTCCTCCGGCAAAGTTGATCCCACCGTTGCCCCTACCTCCGTCGTTGGTGACGATTACAAAATTGGTCCGCAAGACGTGGTCCAGATCGATGTCTGGAAAGAACCGGAAATCACCCGCGTCATTCCTGTCCGTCCCGACGGCAAGATTTCTCTTCCTCTCCTCAATGACGTGCAGGCTGCCGGCTTTACCGCCATGCAACTGGCTGGCAACATTCGCGACGGCCTCACCAAGTTCATTACCAGTCCGCAAGTCACCGTGACCGTCACCCAGATCAACAGTCGCCGTGTGTTCGTCACCGGCGAAGTTGCTCGCTCCGGCGCTCTCCCGCTCCTCCCCAATATGACGGTACTTGAAGCCATTGCCAGTTGTGGCGGCTTCACTCAATTTGCCAGGGAGAAAGCGATTTATGTGCTGCGCGTGGAAAACGGCAAACAAGCAAAGATTCCTTTTAATTATCGCGACGTTGTGAAGGGCCATCATCCCGAACAGAACATCCTGCTCCAGCCCGGTGATGTCATCGTTGTTCCGTAAGGACTGATTATGAACTGCACCAAGTATCTTTTCGCATCGACGCTTCTCGCAGTTGGCTTTTCGTTTGCGGCTCCTCGTTTGCGCGCCCAGGATCCTCCCCAGGATCAGCAACAGCCTCCTTCGCAAGACGATCAGCTCCCCGATAAGCCTAAGCCTGCCGCCAGATCGTTTCCTTCGCCGACAATTCTCTACGGCAACGGCCAGGACGACACTAATCCCAACACTTCCGGCTTGCAGAGCGATTACACCCCTCTGACTGGCGTGCAGAATGCGACTCTTGGCATTCCCGACCCCGAGCATAGTTACTGGGTACCCGGCCTTCAATACGGTGCAAACATTCTCTCCCCCGGCAGTAATGGCGGTGGTGGTGGTGGCTGGTATGTCGACAATTATTTCGCCGGCAACGTGACCCTTCTCGATTCCTGGTCCCGTTCTCAACTGGCCCTGAACTATTCCGGCGGCGCCTTTGTGTCCAGTGACAGCTCGCAAGGCACGTCGCAATACCAGACTTTTTCGTTCTCCGAGAACTATCACACCGGTCGCTACATGTTTCAGGTTCTCGACCAGTTTTCTTACTTGCCGCAGTCTTCCTTTGGTTTTGGCGGCGGCACGAACCTCGGCGTTCCCGGCGTTGGTGGCTCTCTCGGTTATTCCACTCCAGGTCTCGGCACCAACTACGTGCCCAATCAAAGCATCAGCGGCTTTGGGCCTCGCTACAGCAATGCTTCCGCGCTTCAACTTACCTATGCTTTCAGCAAACGCGGCTCGATTACTGTTTCTGGCGTGTACGGTCTTCTGACCTTCATCAATCCGGGCAATTTTGACTCGAACACGCTCAGCGCTAGCGTGGGCTATAACTACGCCATCACCCGCAAAGACACACTTGGCCTTGTCTATCGCTTTACCAATGATCAGTTTCCCGGCAATCCGCAGGCCTATGGAGATCACACCGTCAATATCGCCTATGGCCGCAAAGTCACAGGACGCCTCGCTGTGCAACTCTTGGTCGGCCCTGAATACACTACGTTTCGTATCCCCATTGGAACATCTTCCTCCACCACCGGGGTGTCGGTCAGCGCTTTTGCCACCTACGGCTTCGAGAAAGGCTCCATCACTGGCGGCTATAACCACGGTCTAAGCAATGGCAGCGGCCTGCTCACCGGTTCGGTTCTCGATCAATTCTCGTTTCGCGCCAGCCGCAAACTCACCCGTGCCTGGAATGTCGATTTCAGCGCCGGGTATGGCCATAATCGTCCTGTCATCAGTTCCGGGCCTAGCAATGGCACTTACAACAGCACCTACATCACTGTTACTGCCTCTCGCCCCTATGGCCGCAATCTCAATCTTGGCGTCGGCTACACCGACAGCATCAATAGCAGTAGTAATTCCGGTTGCGTCGGCACGGCCTGTAGCTATGCCAATTACAACTACCAGGTGATTTCGCTGAGCATCCAGTGGCACACTCGCCCCTTCCTCATCCCTAGCTTCTGATGAGTTAAGGAGTGATGACCAGACGCACCTGCTCTTTTATAATCGCCCATTTTTGCGACTTCCGCTGATAAAATAGGTTTAGACCCTGAGGGAGAAAGAACCAACTAGGTATGTATAAGAGCTTCTTTGGCCTCAAAGAGAGCCCCTTTAACGTCAATCCCGATCCTCGCTTCCTGTTTCTCACGAAGCAGATTGAAGAGGCTTTGACCGGCCTCATGTACGGCATTCAGACCCGTAAGGGCTTTATTACTCTTACCGGCGAGGTCGGTACTGGTAAAACTACTCTCATTAATCGCCTTTTGGACTGGCTCCATCATCGCCGCGCTCGTACTGCGTTTCTTTTCAATTCACGGATGAACACCAGCCAGCTTATCGATTTCATCCTCGCCGAATTCGATATTCCTTGCGAGTCCAAATCCAAAAGCCAGCAGCTTATGAAGCTCAACCATTGGCTGCTCGATCGCTACCGCAATGGCGAAACCGTTGTCCTTATCATCGATGAGGCGCAAAATCTTACCTATCCCGTGCTCGAAGAAGTTCGCTTGCTCACCAATCTTGAAACGTCTACCGAAAAACTACTCCAAATCGTTCTAGCGGGTCAGCCTGAACTTGAAGAAAAATTAAAGCTTCCGCAACTTCGCCAACTCCGTCAGCGCATTATGCTGCGTTGCCGCACCACCTCCATGTCCAAGGAACAGACTCACGAATACATCGTGGAACGTCTGAAAACGGCTGGCGCCGGACCGGAGCCCATTTTCAGTCCTGCCGCCATGGACACTGTTCATCTTTATTCGCTGGGCATTCCCCGCGTCATCAATTTGCTCTGCGAACATTCCCTGGTCAACGCTTTCGTCGATCATCAGCGGCCCATTCAGCCCAAAATCGTCGAAGAAGTTGCCCGCGAATTTCAATTGGACGAAGTCGAGCCCATCGCCCCCATTGGCGGCTCTAAAATCGATACCGACGTCTACAATTCCGAATCCTTCTTGCAAAACTTGGGCGAAGCGCTCTCTCGCTTTCGCGTAGGCCCCACCACCACCCGCGAACGCAAGTAGCGAGCCCAACGCTTTAACCTTCTTACCGCTTTACCGTCTCAATCTCAGCCTCAGGTTTCTCCTCCGTCAACATCTCCCTGCCGGCGTTTCCATCTGCGCACCGCCGCGCCTCTGTATCCTGCGCGTCCACCACCGCAATCGCCGCGATATTCACGATTTCTTCCACTTCCGCATCGCGGTGCAGCACGTGCACCGGTTTCGACATTCCCATCAAGATCGGTCCAATCGTTTCCGCTCCGCCAATCCGGCTCAGCAAGCGGCAGCACGTATTCGCCGACGTCAA
>DASXBH010000163.1:0-4247 GCA_036491775.1 Candidatus Acidiferrum sp. | reverse complement strand
GCGCTGCTGGCCAAAGCCGCTCGCGGTTGCTTCCAATGCATAAACTCCAACTGGTTGCGAAGGAAAGATGAACATTCCGACGTCGTTGGTGCTGCGGGAGACAGTTTGTCCCGTGGCTAGCGCCATGAGAACGACATTCGCTCCTGGAATGACCGCGCCGCAGTTGTCGATCACGATGCCGCGGACGCTTCCTGTGGTTAGGGTGCTCTGCGCTTGCAAATGCGCTGAGAAACTTACACACAAGATGGAAAGTAGTGCGGATCGTATGAGTCTCATTTCTAAACCTATATGCCTGGCTGAAAAGTTTAGTAAAAAGCTGGAATGTGAGTCGAAGCGTTCCGGCTGCCCGCTTCCCACCCAACAGCCGGATGCCTGGTTACTGCAACGGCAGACTAATCGTCATCGCCATCGCGTGGAACCGCTGAGTTCACGACGCGCGTTGCTTCTTCAAACAGGCTATCCTGCTGTTTCTTGTATTCAGGAGAATCCAGCCGGTTCTGCTTTTCCGCGCTCTCGTGGAGATCATCGGCTTTCGCGGAGAGACGAGTCAGGGCGCCTAACCGGCGGCTGTCACGATCGGGCGCGCTGGTATCCAGCTTCGATACCAGAGACCAGATGCGCTTACCTTCTGGCGAAGGCTTGTAGTTCACCTTCGGTGCGAAGGTAATGTCGCTGGCCGTGATGCCGTTGTAGTTGGGCTGGAACATGTCGCGCAAATCGGTTGCGAGCAGATCGCCCAAGTTGTTGGGAGGCAGCCCCATCAGAAGTTCTTCCGTCTTAACAACGGACGCTGTGACGTAATGCCGCGTTGCCAGGTATCCAGACTTGGCGAATGGACTGACAAGAAGCAGCGGAGTGCGGTGCGGATGAATGTGATCTAGCGAGGATTGGGCATCGTCATAGGTGATGAAGATCGCCGTCCCGGCATTCAGGTCATATTCATAGTAAATCGGGCTACGCATGATGTGCTGCACAACAAGGCCCAGGGCCACATCCGCGTCAGCCACTTCCTCTAATCCGGTGTTGGTGAAAATGTTGGAGTTGGAAGCCTGAATGCCGCCGGTGTGGTCGTTCGGCTGGTAGAGGTAAATGTACGTGGGCAGGGTGCCGTTCTCGACCATGCAGTCGAAATCCTGGATAAACTCCTGGGCGCGGCGCTGGTCGGAAATGTTGAAGTTGTATCCGGGATAATTTTTGTCCAAGCGCGGCTCGCCGCTGGCATTGTTCGTGCCAAGAATCGACAAGATCGGCATAGACATGAAGTAGGACTGACCCAGGCCGCTGACTTGCGTGGTTGTGTCACCAAGGTTCTGCAGCGGGTTGGTGACGTGGAAGTTGTCGGCCTGCAGCGCCGGCAGTCCAGCCAGTCCACTGTTGGGATCATTCAGGGTCGCGGGCGTGCTCGTGCCCGTATCGGTGCCTTCAATGCGAACCAGGGCGCCGTAATCTTTGAAGCTGACTCTGTGCCGTGCCGCATTATTGAAGATGTAGCCGTGCTCCGGATAATCCTCAGGCTCGAAGTTCTTGTTGACCAGCAGACCGCGACCACTCTTCACCAGCAGCGTCTTTTCCGTGTAATCGCTGGCCGTTCCGGAAGCTGCGAACTGGTGGCCAGCGTCGCTCTCTTCCGAATCCGAGTAGTAGTTCACTGCGGTCGCAAACGTCGAAGCAAGCGCTTGCGTGTTGACCGAGACCCCCGTGAACTGGCGGTTGCTGTATGTCGAGCCGTCACGATTGTTGAAGGCTATTCCGGCAAAGTTACCGAATGAGGCAACATTCCCAAGCATCGAATCGAAGGTTTTGTTCTCGTGCAGAATGAAGATCACGTGCTTGATCTTCTTCGAGGCTTTGCCTCCCAGCGGAACAATGCTGGTGTCGGTGATGTTATTGAGGCTGAAGTTGTTGGCCAAAACAGTTGTGTTGTCCAGAGACAGTCTGATGAGGTCGACCTGCTGAAGCGACCCGAAGATGTAGTTGCTATCGGTGCTCGAATCGGAAGTCAGGCCGCTCGGAGGTGGAGTCTGCGTACCGGGCGTGACAATCGCAGGGTTGATGTCTTCCCCCACACCCTTTGCGTTGGCAATGTAGAGGTAGTGGCCGTCGGAGCTAACCGATACAGCGGTTGGGTACCAGTCGGTAGGGATGCGGCCCAACAGCGATGGGGCGGTCGGATTCGTAACATCCAGCACCGCGACCGAGTTGAGTCCGGCTTCGGCCACATACAAGCGCGTGTTGTCGGGCGAGACGGCGAGGGCGTTCGGATAGGCGCCGTGGACCTTTGGCGCCACATTGCTGACGGTCAGTGGCGATAGATTGAAGTCCGGGTACTTCGTGCTTTTGGCGCCCGCGAGAGAAAGGATGCCGAGCGCATCGCTATTAGACTTCGTGACGAACAGGAAATCCCCCACGCTGCTGTGGACAACGGCAGTAGCCGAAGGATGAGTATCGCCGACGTTGACCAGTGAATCCAGTTTGTGGCCGAAGTACTTCGCCTTGAGAAGGCTTAAACCGGCGCCATTACCGGATGGCGCCGATAAAACTGAAATGGAAGAAGTTTTTGGTAGCGCTCCCAGCGTATTTGTGACTGGAACGTAGTACCCGTCAGGGGCGTTTTGACCTGTGGTTCCCAGAGCGATCAGCTTACCAGTGCTGTCATAGGTCGGTTTTTTGAATTTGTATTCGGTGATGCCCCAGTTCGATACGGCAACAGTTTGGCCATCGTTCGAAACAGAAACTGAGTATGGGAAATAACCGATCGGCACCTCGCGCACCAGGGCCAAAGTTGCGGTATTGATCACGGCGATACTGTTGTCCCCGTTGCAAGCCACATATAAGAACTTCCCATCGGGACTCAGAGCTGAACCGGCAGGAAATGTAGTCTGAGCGCCCGTGCTCTTGCTAATTCCAGAAGGGAGACCGCTCGCGTTGGATCCCAGCGCCGATCCTGGAACATAGTTCGAAACGAAACCGGTCTGGCTGGACTGAGTCGGAGGAATGGTAATGCTGGCGGGGTTGCCTACCGAAATGACGCCACTGGCGGGGACGCTGAACAGTTTTACGCTGTTGTCGCCGCCACCGGACGCCCAGACAGTATACGGACCGGTGCCGGTAGCCTGCAGGCCGACAAAGAATTTTCCGGATATGTTGATCTGTGATACGACCGACATCGCCGTGGTGTCGATGACCGAGAGCGAGTACCCCCCGAGGTTGGCCGTGCTCTGGTAGGAGGCGAAACCACCCTCACGCTCATCGTCATTGCTGGTAATCAAATACTTGCCGTCCGGAGTGAGAGCGATTCCCAGCGGATTCATGCCAATCTGAATCGTCGTTCCAGTTGGCGTGACCTTTCGCCCGTTTGGCAGCACTCCTGAGAAATAATTCCCGAATTTATTAGGTCCGGCAAAGAGTTCCGCATTCGAGTAAGCACCTCCAGCAACCGTTTCCGAGGTGCCATACACCGGCGCGGTGATTTTTCCCCAGTTGGCACTTGAAATCTGCGCTTGCGCACTAAATAGAAACAGAAAAAGAAAAACGCCCGATCCAATAGCCGACCGGCCGATACGCTTTGCTGGCGATGCGAAGCCTACCCGTATTAGACCGCTATTCGGGTTCAGAAAATGCATGACTTGCCTCCTCGTGGGTGACGGCCGAAGCGAGATTTTCGCGAGACGCAAATTTTCCGTCGAGCAAGGATGCACGCGCGTTGCTACAGCCGCGTTACACGAAAATGAAAATCTGATGAACTTCTTCGGAATTCCTCATGCCGGAAAAGCGTCACCAGTCGTGCCGAAACTTACGCACTGCGTGTGCGAACCTGCGCTCGTAGTTTCGACCGATTGAACCTGACTTTGTTGAGTTCCAGATTTGGCAGGCTCGCCTCACAATATGAGTAAACTGCACATCTCATAGGGGCCTGTTCGGAGTTCTGTGGGATGGTCGGAATCTTGTGGGCAGAGCGACGACCACGCAAACAACTTTCGATCGTGTGGTCGCTGAAAACGGAGCCTTGCTGTATGACCGAGTGAGTGCGCTGCGTGCAATTAGGTATTCAGCAGGATTGACTGTGGTTGAGCAGGGAACCCATGTCTCGCAAAAGCGGCGAGACATGGGCGCCCCTCGTGTACTTTAGCCACATGAACCATGCAGAACTGGGCCATGCGGATGTGGCCTAGTCGTCGTCTAGTTGTGGTCCGTTTCCTCCTCGGTATCCACCTTCGAGAAGCTGGCTTTGGTAGTGGGAGCAGGCG
>DASXBH010000162.1:0-6523 GCA_036491775.1 Candidatus Acidiferrum sp. | reverse complement strand
ATTTTTCTGGCGGCACCGACTTCGACCGATGAGCGGCTGAAGATAATTTCGGAGTGTTCCAGTGGATTTATGTATTTGATTTCGCGCACGGGAGTGACCGGCGCAAAAGATGCGCTACCCGACGATTTGCCGGCACTGCTGCGGCGCGCGCGAGGGTTTACTGAGCTGCCGATTGCAGTGGGATTTGGAATTTCGCTGCCAGGGCATGTGTCGGTGTTAGGTGGATTAGCGGACGCGGCGGTGGTGGGCTCGGCGCTGGTCGCGGAAATCGAAAAGGCTAGCTCAATCACGAATGCCGAGAAAGCGTTGCGCGAAAAGATTGCAGCGTTGAAGGGTGCAGGGCGGCACGGACTGTCGCGCCGGGAGGCCGGTTCGTGAACATTTCCGACTGGCGTCGCCGGATGGACGAGATCGACAAAAAGCTTGTGGAGTTGCTGAACGAGCGCTCGCAGTGCGCGCTGGAAATTGGAAGATTGAAACAGGAAGCGGGGATCCCGATTTACCAGCCGACGCGTGAGAACGAAGTTCTGGCGAACGCGGAAACGAATAATCGGGGGCCGTTGTCACACGCGGCGATCCGACGTTTGTTTGAACGTATTATTGACGAAGCACGCTCTGCCGAACGACAAGCAATGCACGGGGGCGATACGCCCTCCGATCCGCAACAACCGAAGTGAAGTGGGAAATTCAGGAATCGAGGACTGATTCATGGTTATTGTGATGCAGGAAGGGGCCACGGACGAGCAGATCCAGCGGGTGATCGACCGGATCGTAGCCAGCGGCTTCGATGTTCATAGATCAACAGGCGCTTCGCACACGGTGCTGGGCGCTGTGGGCGTACATCGCGATTTCGACCACCGGGATTTTGAGTTACTGGAAGGCGTGCGCGAAGTTGTGCGCATCACCCAGCCGTTCAAACTGGCGAGCCGGCAATTCAAACCGGAAGGTACGGTGGTTGATCTTGGCCGCGGAGTGAAAATCGGCGGACCGGAAGTGGTGGTGGCGGCTGGGCCCTGTTCGGTGGAGTCTCCCGAGCAGATTAACGCGGTGGCCGAAGCGGTAGCGAAGGCGGGAGCCAAAATTCTGCGGGCCGGCGCGTTCAAGCCGCGCACTTCACCTTACGCGTTTCAGGGGATGGGCGAAAAGGGGCTGAAGCTGATTCGCGAGGCCGCGGACAAGTTTGGATTGTTTGTAGTGAGCGAAGTGATGGATCCATCGCAGATTCAAATGATGGGGAATTATGTGGATGTGTTTCAGGTGGGCGCGCGAAATATGCAAAATTATTTTTTGCTACGCGCGCTGGGAGAGGTGCAGAAGCCGGTGCTGCTGAAGCGTGGCATGTCGGCGACCATTGAGGAATTATTGTTGAGCGCGGAATACATCCTGGCCGGCGGGAATTACAAAGTGATTTTGTGCGAACGGGGAATACGCACGTTCGAGACTTATCTGCGAAATACCCTGGACATTGCGGCGATTCCGGTGATTCAGAAACTTTCGCACCTGCCGATTCTGGCTGATCCTTCGCACGGCACCGGGAGGCGGGATAAAGTTGGGGCGATGGCGCGCGCGGCGGTGGCAGCGGGCGCGGATGGATTGTTAATCGAAGTGCATAACGATCCGGACCATGCGCTGTCGGATGGAGCGCAATCGCTGGAGCCGCAACAGTTCGCGCAACTGATGACGGAATTGCGCATCATCGCTCCTGCCGTCGGACGCCGAATCTCCTAGAGCATGCCACATCTGATCCAACGCGTCACCATACTGGGCACGGGGTTGATCGGCGGTTCGTTTGCACTCGCTCTGCGAAAGCACACGCCGGATATATACATCATTGGGTGGGATCGCCCCGACGTGGTGCTGGAGGCGCGGCAGCGCGGCGCGATCGATGAGGGGATGTTTGCCTCGGTTGAGGCCGCAGTTCGACGGGCAGATTTGATATATATTGCGTTGCCGATTGGCGCCACACTCGACCTGCTTCCCGACATTGCGCAACATGCTCCGTCGCACGCGTTGGTGGCGGACGCCTGCAGCACAAAACTGCGCATCGAACAGGCCGCTCTTGAGTTATTTGCGGATGAAGATGGGCCGATTTTTCTGGGTGGACACCCAATGGCGGGACGGGAACTGTCGGGATTCACGCATGCCGACGCAGATTTATTTCAAGGCGGGACGTACGCATTGATTGGGGCGCAAGACGAGTCGCGCGACCCGCGCATTTCTGCCTTCGTAAAAATCATCGAGAAGCTTGGCGCGCGGCCGGTGTGGCTGGGAGCGCAGCAGCATGACTACGCCGTGGGGCTGGCATCGCACTTGCCACAGCTTGCTGCGATTGCGCTAGGATCGTTTTTGTATGACCGGCTGGATGAGAATGGACTGCCAATCACGTTGGCCGGGCCGGGATTGCGGGATACGTTGCGGCTGGCCGGGAGCCCGTATGCCACGTGGCGCGACATCGTGCTGACAAACCGCGAAGTGCTTTCGGCGGCGCTGGATCTTTTTGCGCGGCGGCTGGATGATCTGCGAGAGCGGCTGGGCTCGCGGGAATTAGAAGCGGATTTCGACGCGGCAAATGAACTATACAAATTATTGCGCAGCATGCAGTAGATTTAGCTTGCCCGTATGGCCCTGGTAATCAGGGTTTTTTGGAGCCGGCATCTTGACCTTTTCCGCCAGCGGCTTCTTCTTTCATATAAGCAGCGCTCAACGTGCCTTTTTTCTTGGCGATTTCGATGAGCGTTGGATAAAACTGTGTGAATGTGGTGTCTACCGCACCGTGTTGTTCGTGGCAGGAATAGCAAGGCATGTCTTTGGCGAAGGCGGTTGCGGGTTTGTCGTCAGCGAATCCAAAGAAGGCCCATTTCCCCGGCGAGAAGCGTGATTCGTCTTTCACATGGATTTCCAGGCCCATCACATCGCCGGTTTGAAAGTGGCCAGCCTTGTTGATGGAGGCGTGGTCGGCGGCCATGCGGACCTCCAAAACAAGCATGGTTTTGTCGGGCCACGTGCCGGTCTGCAGGAACGATTTGTAAGCCTCGGGATTGACGAAGACATTGTCAAACATGGAGTGATCCATTTTCTGAAAAGCCGGGTTGTAATTCATGTCGACGCCGGAGCTGAGGTACACCCACTCGCGATAGTTGGTGGGGAACACCAGGCTACCGTCGGACGTATATTGAGGAGTGTTGGGCGACGGGTTGGGGCCGGAAGGAGTGGGCCGCGGCTGGGGCATTAAGGCGCCCCAAATGAGAAAAGCCAGGGACAAACTCAACAGCAGAGCGATGCGAAGCATAATGCCTCCTGGGGAATGTTCCGTCGAGAGCTAGGCTAGCCAAATTTGGGGCGGGGCGTCTAGAACAAAGACAACGTGTAGCGAGGTGGGTGAATTATGGCCAGCGCAGTTGTAATGGATAGCGGGGAGAAGACCTTGGCGGGCGGAAGCTTTTTCGGGGCCGTGCGGCGAAAAAGCGAGATGCAGGGCGCGATTTTCACGGACTTGCAGCATGCGGTGCCGCGGAAGTTGCCAACGCACGCACATGAGTTGCCGTTTTTTGCGTTGCTGTTGCGCGGCTATTACGGAGAGCGGTATGGGCGGGAGGAAAAGCAGTTTTCTCCATTTACGGTAATGTTTCGTCCGGCGGGGATACCACATCAAGACGAAATCGGGCCGGAGGGACTGCGATTTTTTGAGATCGAGTTGCGACCGAAGTGGCAGGCGCGGATCGCGGAATGTTCTGGGAATCTGCGGTTGGGGTGTGAAGATTTGCGCGGCGGTGAAATGCTGTGGTTGACTGTAAAATTGTTCCGCGAATTATTTGGCGGCGTTGCTGCGGATTCGTTTGCGGTGGAGAGCCTGCTGGCGGAACTCGTGGGGCATGCTGGACGACTGCCGAAGGAAAAAATGAGGCAAAGTCCGGGGTGGCTGGCTCGCGTTATGGAAAAACTTCAAGTGGAACATTGCGAGAGGGTGACGCTGGATGAGCTTAGCGGCGAAGCGGGAGTCCATCCGGTACACCTTTCGAGAGTATTTCGGCGGTTTGTTGGCGAGGGAATCGGGGAGTATGTGCATCGATTGAGAATTCGAACCGCGTGTGAGCGGCTGCTGGCACTGGAGGCGTCGCTCTCTGAGGTGAGTATTGCGACGGGTTTCGCGGATCAAAGCCACTTTTGCCGGGTGTTCCGCCGAATTACCGGAATGACGCCGCAGACATTTCGAAAAGGGTTAGGCTGTCCAGCCTAGAATATCGAGTACGCCACCAATCTTCTTACATTGCGGTTCGGTCTTGCAGTTAGAGTAGAATTTCCTTCGTATGTTCACTTTCGTTCACGAATGCTGTAACGTCGCACTCCGAGTGAACTAAGTCATGGATAAACGAATTACATCACCGGAAGTGGCGCTCGCGAATCTGCGCGATGGCATGACGATTTTGATGGGCGGATTTGGATTGTGCGGGATACCGGAGAAATTGATTGCCGCGGTGCGAGCGAAGGGGACGAAGGAACTCACGGTGGTGAGCAACAATGCGGGCGTGGATAACTTTGGCATTGGATTACTGCTGCAAAACCGGCAAGTGAAGAAGATGATTTCGACGTACGTAGGGGAAAATAAACTTTTCGAGCAGTTGGTGATGAGCGGCGAATTGCAAGTGGAGTTAAACCCGCAAGGAACGCTGGCAGAGCGTTTGCGGGCGGGCGGCGCGGGGATTCCGGCATTTTATACGCCTACGGGATACGGCACGATGGTGGCGGAGGGAAAAGAGACGCGGGAGTTCGATGGTCGAAACTATGTGTTGGAGCGCGCGTTGCGCGGGGATTTCGCGTTTGTGAAGGCGTGGAAAGGCGATCGCTGGGGGAACCTGGTGTTTCGCAAGACGGCACGAAACTTTAATCCGATGATGGCCACGGCTGCGGACTATGTGATTGCGGAGGTCGAGGAACTTGTAGAGGCCGGGCAGCTCGATCCCGACCAGGTGCACACGCCGGGAATTTTTGTCGACGCGATTTTTCAGGGCGCGCCGTACGAGAAGAGAATTGAAAAGCGCACCATGCGCGGGACGTAAGGCGATGGCGTTAACAGAAGAACAAAAACGAGAGCGAATCGCGCGGCGGATTGCGAAGGAACTGCGCGACGGCTATTACGTGAATCTTGGTATTGGCATGCCTACACTGGTAGCTAACTTCGTGCCAGAGGGTATGGAAGTAATTCTGCAGTCAGAAAATGGGATGTTGGGCGTGGGGCCTTATCCGCGGTTGGAGGAAGTGGATCCGGATTTGATCAATGCGGGAAAAGAAACGATCACGGAATTGCCGGGCAGCGCGTATTTTTCGTCGGCGGATTCGTTTGGGATGATTCGCGGCGGACATGTGGATTTAACGGTGCTGGGCGCGCTGCAGGTGGATGAAAAGGGAACGCTGGCAAACTGGGCGATACCAGGGAAAATGCTAAAAGGCATGGGCGGCGCGATGGATCTGGTGGCTGGCGCGAAGCGAGTGTTCATCGCGATGGAGCACGCGACGCGGGACAGAAAGCCAAAGATATTATGTAAGTGCACGTTGCCGCTAACCGGCGTGGAAGTTGTGGATCATATTGTGACGGAGTTGGCGTTTATCGATGTGACGCCGGAGGGCCTGGTGCTGCGGGAAATCGCGCCGGAGACAACCGTGGAAGAAGTACAGGCGCTGACGGAGCCGAAGCTACGACTGCCTGCGGGCGGGCCGAGACTCATGACGGCACCGGTTTGAAACAGGTCACGGCGGCGGCAAACGTTAGGCCATAGATGCGATTGCCGCGCTAAGCTGAAGAGTGCGATTTCAAGGCGCGAGGATGCATGAAGCCGAACTCGATTGTGGTGATCAGCCTGCACAGCCCCAAGGAAAAAGTCTGGGGAATACTGCTGGAACTGAACACGAGCGGTGTAACCGTTCGCGGCGTGGATCTGAATTCGTTTGATCATCTGATCCGGCAGGTGAACGAGCCGGATGGAGAACGCGTTGGCCTGCCCACAGTGTTTTTCCCAATGACGCGCGTCGAACGAATTTCGCTGGACGAACCTTCGGGGTCGATTCCGTCGATGGCGGAAGTGTTTGAACGCAAGATTGGCCGTTCGTTGGTTGAATATCTCGCGCAGTTCGCCTGAACTGCGTTATCCTTTTGCGAATGAGAGCGCGCATCTGGACGGTTCCCAACCAAATTACCTTCCTGCGCCTGGGATTTCTACCGCTTTTCCTGATTCTTCTGCTCTATCAAAAATATCAGTGGGCCGTGCTGGTGCTGGTGTTTGTGGCGGGCACCGACACAATTGATGGGATGTTGGCGCGGCGGCTAAACCAGAAATCGGCGCTTGGGGCGTATCTCGATCCGATCGCGGATAAGCTGTTGCTGTCGTCGTCGTTCATCGCGCTTTCGATGGAGAAAAAGATTCCGTGGTGGCTAACGATTATGGTGCTGAGCCGCGACGTGCTGATGCTGATCGTAGCGGCGGTGATCTTGATCATTCAGGGATACCGGCCATTTCCGCCTTCGTGG
>DASXBH010000161.1:0-18828 GCA_036491775.1 Candidatus Acidiferrum sp. | reverse complement strand
GTGCCGGTGCGGGTTGAGTTGGGCCCGAAGGATGTGGCGAAGCAGGCGGCGATGCTGGCGCGACGCGACCGGCCGGGCAGAGAAGGCAAAGTCAGCGCGTCGCTGGCGGACCTGCCGGCAACGATCGAGAAGTTGCTGTTGGACATTCACCGGTCGATGTATGACAAGGCGTTGGCGTTTCGGCGGGCGAACACCAGGGAAACAAAGACGTACGACGACTTTAAGAAAGCAGTAGAGACCGGTTTTGCGTTTGCACCGTGGTGCGGCAGCGGGGACTGTGAAGCGACGATTAAGGAAGAAACGCGGGCCACGATGCGGTGCATTCCGCTGGACCCCGGCGCAGTAATGGGGAACGATGGCGCGAGTGGCAGCGAGACGTGTATCCACTGCGGGAAGCCGGCGAAGCAGCGGGCGATATTTGCCCGGGCGTATTGATACCTGACCTTCGTTGAAGGCAGACCCCTGCTCTTGGGGTCGGTTCCTGTGAAGAACACCCCGTAACCGGTCGTCTCGACAGAGGCGTAACCCAGTGATAGCGTTAAAACATAGACGGTGAGACTGGCAGCCCGGACAGGTCTGGGCTGAACTTGGAGCCTTGTCGTGAAATTGCGAACTTTGCGAACTTACTCATGGAGCCCAGCGAACCGCTCGCAACGCGGCGAGGGCAGACTAAAAGCCATTGTATATACGATGATTCTGGTGGCGGCGGTCTATGCCGGATTTAAACTGGTGCCGCCGTACGTCGCGGAATATCAACTGAAAGACAAGATGTCGGAGCAGGCGCGGTTTGCGGTGGTAAATCACTACACCGAGGACAAGGTGCGCGACATCATTTACCAGACCATTCAAGATCTGGATATCCCTGCAAAGCGCGATGACATCAAGCTTTCGAATACCCATGCCGGGATGGCTATCAGCGTTTCCTACTCGGTACCAGTGGATTTCCTGGTGTATAAAACGGACCTGAACTTTACGCCTTCGAGCGAGGGCGTGGACATTATGAAGTAAGTTCGCGGGGCTAGTGCGCGCCAGCTAATAGCAGATTTTTCAGGCATTTGGGCCTCGACTTTCCTCCAGCGCGCGGATGAGTGACAATAAGAGACCAGCCGCAGGAGTCATTCATTGCGCTTTCGTCTGCAAAAAGGGTTTTGGACGTCTAAGTTTGGCCTGGCGGTGCTGGGCGCGGTGGCACTTCTTTTCCTCGTCGCCGCGAGCGTTTTTACCTTCTACTACATTAAATATGGACGCGAGATTGACGCGCGCCTTTCCGGCCATATTCTCCAGAACACCACGCAGATCTTTTCGGCACCAGAACAAATAACGGACGGACAAGCGATTAGTCCGGAAGACCTGGCGATGTATCTGCAGCGCGCGGGGTACCGGCCCGGCGGCGATCCTAATGCGCTGGGGGACTACAGCATTTCCGCTAATACCGTGGACATACGACCTTCGAAATTGTCGTACTTTGCGGGTGGCAATGCGCTGGAAGTGAAATTCAGTGGCAAGACAATCAGAAGTATTCGGCCATTGGCTGGCGGCACGGATATGGGCTCGGGCGAAATTGAGCCGGAGCTGATTACCAACCTGTTTGACAGTCTGCGGGAGAAGCGGCGGCCAGTGCGCTACGAAGATATGCCGCCGACGTTGGTGCACGCGATTTTGTCTGCGGAAGACAAACGCTTCTTTGATCATCCGGGCTTTGACTTCATCCGAATTTTTGGCGCGGCGTGGGCCGATATTCGCCACAACAACAGGGGTTTGCAGGGCGCGAGCACCATCACCATGCAAGTGGCGCGCACGTTCTTTTTGTCTACGGACCGCACCTGGAAGCGGAAGCTGGCGGAAGCGATGATTTCGTTTGAGCTGGAACAGCGCTTCACGAAACAACGGATCCTGGAGATGTACATGAACGAGGTATATCTGGGAAACCGGGGCAGCTTCGGGATACGCGGCTTTGCGGAAGCCAGCGTGGTGTACTTCGGGAAAGACTTGCGGGATTTGTCGTTGGGCGAGTGTGCGTTTCTGGCGGGATTGATTCGCTCGCCGAACTATTACTCGGCGTCTGACCGGCATCCGGAGCGTGCGGTGCAGGCGCGAGACCGAGTGCTGACGCAAATGGTAGAGAACAAGTACGTCACTGAAGAGGATGTGCAGGATGCCAAGCGCGTGCCGTTGAAATTAGTACGCACCTCGGTGGCCGGCAATGAAGCGCCTTATTTTGTGGACATGGTGAAGGATCATCTGCTGGAGAAATATTCGGAGCAGGATCTGATTAGTTCGAATTATCGGGTGTACACATCCCTCGACCCACAGTTGCAGCGCGCGGCGGCGGTGGCGTTGGAAAACGGCATGAAGAATGTGGATGTGATGCTGGAGAAGAAGTACGAGCGCATCCGCAAGGCGAAGGCCAAGCAGTCTGGCGCAACTCTGGAACCCACACCACAGGTGCAAGCGGCGCTGGTGGCGCTTGATCCGCGGACGGGCGAGATCAAGGCGTTGATTGGCGGGCGAGATTACGGGCAAAGCCAACTGAATCACGCGCTGGCGCACCGGCAACCGGGTTCGGTGTTCAAGCCGTTTGTCTATGCAGCAGCGTTTAACAATGCGGTGGACGGAGCGCAGCCGGTGGTGACGCCGGCGACGACGGTGGACGACGAACCCACGGTGTTTGAGTTTGATGGCCAGGAATACACGCCGAACAATTATGGCGAACATTTCATGGGCAAAGTCACAGTGCGCCAGGCGCTGACCAACTCGCTGAACGTGGCGACCGTAAAAGTGGCGGAGATGGTGGGATACGGGCGCGTGGTGCAGATCGCGCGGCAGATGGGACTATCGTCAAATATCCGTCCAACGCCGGCAGTGGCGCTGGGCGCATATGAAATGACGCCGGTAGAAGTTGCGGGAGCGTACACCGCGTTTGCGACCATGGGCACGCGAGCGGAACCGATGTTCGTGGAAAGCGTGATTAGCGCGGGCGGAAATTCATTGGAGAAGAATGATCCGAGCACGAAACTGGTGCTGGACCCGCGTGTGGCGTACCTGGTGGATAGCATCCTGAAGGATGTGATCAACAAAGGCACCGGTGCGGAAGTTCGCGCAAAGGGTTTCACTTTGCCGGCGGCTGGTAAGACCGGTACATCACGGGACGGCTGGTTCGCGGGATTTACGAGCGACCTGGTTTGCGTGATCTGGATTGGATTCGACGACAACCACGATTTGGGATTGCAGGGGGGCAAAACGGCGGCGCCGATCTGGGCCGAGTTCATGAAGAAGGCGACCACGCTGCCGGGCTACCGCGACGTGAAGGATTTTGACAAGCCGGAAGGCGTCGACCTGACGATGATCGATTCGGATACGTTGCAGGTGGCCACTCCGAGCTGCCCCACCACACGCGAAGAGGTGTACATCACGGGTTCGGGTCCGACGCAACTTTGCGAATTGCACGGCGGACACGGGCCGGCCAACGCGGTTGGGTCGTTCTTGTCGCACATTTTTGGGGGAGGCTCGCCAAAACCACCTCCGGGCGAGCCGGGCGCGAATGGAACAAATGCCCAAGGCGAGTTGCAAGGGGCGCACGCAGCCGACGGAAGCCAGGGCGAAAAGGTCAACCCCCCGGAAAAGAAAAAAGGGGCATTGCAGAAGATTTTTGGTATCTTTGGAGGCAAGAAGAAGAAGGATCCCGACAAGCCGGACCGGGATAAAGGAGACTCGCCATGAGTAAGCGTTATTTGGCGATTCCGTTTGGTACGTTCCTCGCCGTATGTATATTGTTTCCCACGTTCGCTCAAGTCACTCCTGTCAGTTCTGATTCGTCGCAACCCCCTGGTAATTCTGTCGTAGCGCCAACCGTCCCGCAGAACTCGCAGCTGTCCAGCGAGGAGATGGCGCGACTGTACCTGGTGAAGAAACAATACCGGGAAGCGCAAGAACTGTTTCACCAGTTGACGATACAGCAGCCCAAGAATGCGCTTTATTGGAATGAATTGGGCATCACCATGCACAGCCAGTCTGACCTGAATATGGCGCTGAAGTGTTACCAGAAGGCGTCGAAGCTTGACGCGCATTATCCGGATGCGGTCAACAACATGGGAACAATATTTTACGAGCGCAAGAAATATTCGAAGGCGATTCGCTCGTACAAAAAGGCCATCGGAATTCGCAATGATTTTGCCCCTTTTTATCTGAACCTGGGGTATGCGTACTTTGCGCAGAAGTCGTATGAAGATTCGATCGGGGCGTTTCGCAAAGCGCTGCAACTGGACCCGCTAGCGTTTGAAGTGAACAAGTCTCGGACCGGGACGATTATTCAGGATCGGTCGCTGAACACGGAACGTGGGCGATTTTATTTCATGCTGGCAAAATCGTTTGCCGAGGCGGGCGACGTGGACCGTTGCCTGATTTATTTGCGAAAGGCGCGCGACGAAGGATACAAGGAAATGAATACGGTGAAGTCGGATCCATCGTTCGCGGCGGTGTTAAAGAATCCTGACGTTCAGGAAGTGCTGGCGCCGAAGGCCGTCGTCGAGTCTGAACAGCAGCCCTGAGCTAGCGCTGACCACAGCGTTTCAACCCTTTACAATTAAGGATTGTGAGCGGGAAAACTCCTGCGAAGGTACGCGCGTCTGCTAGACTATGGGGCAGATGAAACAGCGGCGGCAAACGTCCCGCAAAGCGTGCCGGATTTTTCTCGCGGGATTTTTTTTCTTCTGGGCGACTTTCGTTGGTGCCCAAACTTCGAGCACTCCTAGCGCTAACACCCGGCGCGTACTTCCCCAGAGCGGCATCTATCTCGTTTTCCCCTTTGAAAATGCAGGAGCACCCCCGAATCTGGACTGGATTGGGGAAGGTCTGGAAGAGCTTACTATTCAGAGGATTTCGGCGGCGGGGCAACAGGTATATTCACACGCCGGCCGATTGAATGAGATGGACGTCTCGGGCTTTCCGCCATCGGCAAAACTGAGCCGTGCAACGATGTTGCGTATGGCGCAGGAACTGGATGCGGATTACGTAATTTTTGGGACGTTTACTTCGGATGGGAAGACGCTAACGGTGGATTCGCGGGTACTGCGGGTGAGCCCAGTGGCGTTACTGCCGGTGGTGCATGAGAGCGGGCCGTTCGATGAGCCGATGACGCTGCACGCGCGGCTGGCATGGCGATTGTTGAGGTCGAGCAATCCGAATTATCCGCTGAGCTTCAACGAATTTTTCAAGATGCAGCGGCCGCTGACGCTGGCGGCGTTTGAGCAATATGTGCGCGGGTTGCTGGCGAACGAGGACGATGCGCGGCTGCGCTATTTGAAGGAAGCGGCGCGATTGGCGCCCGATTGGCCCGATCCGGATTTTGCGATTGGCGAAGTGTATTTCCAGAAAAATGACTGCAATTCGGCGCTGCCGTGGTTTGGCCGCGTGCCGCTGACGCACGCGCGCAGTGTTGAGGCGATTTTTGCGACCGGGGTGTGCCGGTTGCAGTTGGGTCAGGCAGACAAGGCGGAAGCGACATTTACTTCGTTGCAGGAGGATTTACGGCGGAATTTGATCAGCGGTGCAGACCTGCCGGAAATTCTGAATAATCTGGCCCTGGCGCAATCGCGAACGGGAACTGTAGCCAATGCAAAAACGGAGCTGGGCCGCGCGCGGGATATTGATCCAGACGAAGATGATTATCCATTTAATCTCGGATTGCTGACGCTGCGTGAAAACGATTACGCCGCGTCGGAAACACATTTCCGCGAGGCGCGGGATCGCGAGCCGGACAACGCGGAGGACGTGGCGTTTCTGGTGTACACCTTGGAGAAATTGGGAAAGAAGTCCGAGGCGGACGGAGAGCGGGATTTGGCGGTCGAAGAGTTCGGGCCCGGTGGCTTGCCGGCTTTGAAATTCGACGTGAAGACGGTGAACCCGTTCGCAAAATATGAGCGGGTGAAGCGGGAACTGGATACCACCTCGCTGCGACTGGAGTTGGAAGGGCCCGAAACGCAGGCGCAAGTGCAGCAGACTGCGGATGCGAGCGTGGCGCCACCTAAAGTTACGCCTGCGGCGCATTTACGACTGGGGCGGCAAGAGCTTGGCGCGGGGCGGCTGGATGCGGCTGAGAAAGAATTCCGGGCGGCGCTGGCGACCGATCCGCACAATGCGTCGGCGCATCGCGAACTGGCCGAGATTTACCGGCGCAGAGGTAAACTGGACGACGCGGTGCAGGAATTGCAGCTTTCGCTGGCGGCGCGGGATTCTGCGGCGGTACATACGATTTTGGCGCGAATCTATCTGGAGCAGAAAAAACCAGATCTGGCCAAGGCGGAAGTTGAGAAGGCCGTGCGCCTGGCACCAAATTATCCGGAAGCCAAAGAATTGCTGGAGCATCTGGAAAAGAATAAATCCACGGGAGGTGCAAAATGATCACTCGTGGCGGTGGATTGAGACTTGGAATTGGAAGATGGATTGCCGCGATGTGTGCGTTGTTTCTGGCACAGTTCTTGGTGGTGGCCTTCGCGACAACGGCAGCGGACGAGCACACGGCGCCGCTGGTGTTGGAGTTGAAGCTGAACCGGGAAGTAGGCCCGGTGCTGGCGACCTACATCGATGAGGGACTCACGGATGCGGCGCGGCGCAAAGCGGCGTTGGTGCTGATTACCATGGACACGCCAGGCGGGCTGAGCGATTCCATGACGGACATCATTCATCACATTTTGGATTCTCCCGTGCCGGTGGCGGTGTATGTTTCGCCGACGGGAGCGCGAGGAGCTTCCGCGGGATTTTTCATTCTGCTTTCAGCGGATATTGCGGCGATGGCGCCTGGGACGCGTACGGGTGCGTCTACGCCAATCGTGATGCCGGGCGGCTTCTCGATGCCGATCGACGAGGTGCTGCGCAAGAAGATTAATAATGATGCGACAGCGTTTTTGCGCAGCTTCACGGAAAAGCGCGGGCGGAATCCACAGCTTGCGGAAACCGCGGTGACCGATGCGAAGGCATTTTCGGAACGCGAGGCACTGGACGGGCACTTGATCGACCTGGTGGCGACAAACACCACTGAGTTGCTGCAGAAGATGAATGGGCGAGAGATTACGCGGTTCGATGGAAAGAAAGTGCAGCTCGCGCTGGACGGGTATCAGATTGCCGGATTTGAATTGTCCGCGCAGCAGAAATTTCTGGCGAGGATCGTCGAGCCAGATTTGTTTTTCATTTTGCTGATTGGCGGCGTATTGGGTCTGTATACCGAGTTCACGCATCCGGGAGCGGTGGCGCCAGGTGTGGTGGGAGGAATCTGCGCGCTACTGGCGCTGTACGCGATGCAGTTGCTGCCGGTAAATTTGGTGGGATTGTTGCTCATTGTATTTGCCGTGGTGCTGTTTGTGTTGGAGGCGAAGCTTACCAGCCACGGAGTGTTGCTGCTTGGCGGGATTGTGTCGATGCTGCTGGGCGCGATGTTTCTGATTCGTTCGCCGTTGACGCCGGGCGGAGTCAGTGTTGGAGTGGCGTTGGGCGTGACGCTGCCGTTTGCGTTCATCGCGGTGTTTTTGATGAGGCTGGTGCTGAAATCGCGGCGGTGGAAGAGCGTGACCGGCAGGGAAGAATTGATTGGCGCGGAGGGCGTAGTGACCAGTGACGTACCGGCGGGTGGAGAGGGTATGATTCGCGTACATGGAGAATTATGGCGGGCATCGGCGCGGTTGCACGTGGCGCAAGGAACGCCGGTGCGGGTGACCAGCATGGAAGGTTTGAAGCTGATCGTGGAGCCGGTGCAGACGCCGGCGGTTACCGTCGGCTAAAAGATTCGGGGCAGTTCTGGAGGGACTATGTTCGAGTTTTTCGGACTGGGCACACTGGTCATAGGATTCGTGTTGTTGGTATGGATATGGAATTCGTTGTACATCATTAAGGAGTGGGAGCGTGGCGTGGTACTGCGCTTGGGCCGATTGATGCCGGTGGCGAAAACGGCCGGCGTGAATTTCGTAGTTTGGCCGATTGAAACGCTGTATCGGATTCCGTTGCGTATTGAAACGCTGGACGTGCCGCCGCAAGACATCATCACGCGCGACAACGTTTCCGTGAAGGTGAACGCGGTTTGCTATTTCCGCGTGGTGGATGCCAATCTGGCGCTCTCGCAGGTGCAAAACTATCAGTACGCGACCTCGCAACTGGCGCAGACTACGCTGCGCAGTGTGGTAGGTCAATTCGATTTGGACGAAATTCTATCGCAACGCGATAAGGTGAATTCCAAGCTGCAGATCATTCTGGATACCGACACCGAGCCATGGGGCGTGAAGGTTTCGAAGGTCGAAGTGAAGCAGGTGGATATCCCGGAACAGATGCAACGAGCCATTGCGCGACAGGCGGAAGCGGAACGTGAGCGCCGGGCCAAGGTGATTCACGCAGACGGCGAGTTTGAAGCTTCGCAAAAACTGGCGGATGCCGCGAAGGTGCTGGAGACCCAGCCCAGCGCGATCCAGTTGCGGTACCTGCAGACTCTGACGGAAATAGGTGTCGAGAAGAACACAACGATTGTGTTTCCGCTGCCTATCGATATTATTAATAGGTGGATACAGACGATCGGGGGGTCGTCTAAGTAAGTATGGCGTCTCGGGGAAAACGAAGCGCAGGCGAGCGTGTGCTCGAAAGCAAACATGTCATTGGCTTGTTTCTGCTGATGCTGGTGTTTTCGGGAGTATTTTTCGCGCTGGGTTACGTTATGGGACGTAACCAATATGATGGACAGGTGCGCGCCGCTTCGAAGGGAATGACTGCGACGGATTCTCCGGTTGCCGCAAAGAATTCTGCTCCTGCGAAACAAGGCGTCGAGACATCGGAAAGCTCGGAAGCGGCTTCTGATCCTGCGACTGCTACCACGAACTCGGATTGGGAATTTTACGGGAGCAACAAGCCGGCCACGAGTGAACCGCGACTTGATCACGCGCCGGTGAGCTCGTCTTCGGGGGCTTCGGCCGCTCCCAAAACCATGGGAGCTAAAGTTCGCGTGGAGCCTGCCGCGCCTGCCATGATGCCGGTGGCGCCAGCGAAGAATAGCAAGAATTCGTTGAATGCGCCGTTCATTCCCAGCGGAGCTTTCGTGTTGCAGGTGGCCGCGTTGAAACGGCAGGACGATGCGCTGGCGATCGCCAGCACCTTGCAGAAGAAACATTATCTGGCGTACGTGCAGCCTCCACAGAAAGACAATTTTTATCGCGTGCAGGTCGGACCGTTCAAGGATCAGAAGAGTGGCGACGCTGCGAAAAAAGGCCTGGAGAGCGAAGGCTTTAAAGCGTTCTACGTAAAACATTGATGTCTTCGCAATCCTGGCAAGCCTACCTGCTTCCTCACCGTTCCACCGCTGCGCCGGCATGGGTGCGTTTGCTAATGGCGTGCGCGAGCGGGGCGATATTGTCGCTGGCGTATCGCGGATCGTTTCCCAGCATTTACTCCTGGTTTTGCGTCGCGTTGCTACTGTCCAGCATTCTTGGAGCGAGCGGGCGGGTGGCGTTCGCGTGCGGTTATCTGCACGCAATATTTTTTGTGGCGACAAGTGTGCCGTGGATCGCCGAGACATTATCGATACACGGCGGGATGTCGGCGGCGGCGGGCTGGGGCGTACTGTTTCTGATCGCCAGCGTGTGGGGAGGGGCGATTGGATTGTTCGCGCTGGCGGTACGGAGAATCGCGCGGCGTAGCGTGTCGCTGGCGTTGTTTGCGGCGCCTTTCTTGTGGATCGCGACGGAAGTGTTTCGCGCGTATTTGCCGGAGATCAGTTTCCCGTGGGCGCTGCTAGGGTATCCGGCAGCCGAGAATCCGGCGATTGTGCAACTGACGACGATCACCGGGATTTATGGCGTATCGTTTTTAGTTGCAGCGGTCAATGCATCGTTGCTGTGGAGCGACATCGGAGAGCGCGGCGAGCGGCGCCGCCGTTTGGGAATAGTTGCGAGTGTTCTGGTACCGCTGCTGATGGTGCAGTGGATGGGGCCTCACTTTGTGCCAAAGGCCGAAGCGCACCATATTGCGAGGGCGGTGCAGCCAAATTTCCCGGAGAACCAGCAATATGCCGGCGATTGGTATGCGGATCATAAGACGGACATGGCGGAACTGGAACGATTGAGTTTGCGGCCGTCGGCCTCGGGCCAGGCGCCGGATCTGCTGCTATGGCCGGAAGCGCCGGCACCATTTTCGTTAGAGGATGCGAATTTTGCGCCGTATCTTGCGCATCTGTCGCGCGAGGTTCGCCATCCCATCGTGGTAGGCATTATCGAGTGGAAGGCAAATCCTGATGCAAGCAAGGCGGGGACGCGCGCGGCATTGGTGCCGTACAACAGCGCCGCGCTGATTGACGAAAATGGTCATCGCACCTTCGCGTACGACAAGATTCATCTGGTGCCGTTCGGCGAATACGAGCCGTTTCCGTTGATCCATACGGTGGTGAATAGCGTGTCTGAGGAAGTCGGCGGATTCCACAAAGGCCGGACGCGGAGCGTGGGGGAATTCACTAACGGCAACAGCTTTTCCGTGTTCATCTGTTACGAAGCGATTTATGGCGGCGAAGTGCGGGAATTCGTAAATCGCGGCGCGCAACTCTTGATCAACATTTCGAACGATGGATGGTTCGGGACGTCGGCGGCCGCGGAGCAACATTTACGGATGGCGCGGGTGCGGGCGGTGGAGAATCGGCGCTGGCTGTTGCGCGATACCAATAGCGGCATCACCGCGTCGGTCGATCCGTATGGAAATATGACGCGAGTGATGCGGCGCGACATTCGCGAATCCGCGGATTTGCCGTACGATTTTCGCACCAACAGGACGCTGTATACGCAGTTCGGCGACTGGTTTGCCTGGATGTGCGTAGTGGTTTCCGCTATTCTGGTGTTACTGACATTGCGAAAGGTGAAGTGAATTCCGCTGTAACGAATTCCGAACAGCATGATTCTTGAAGATCTGCAGCATCAATATGAAGGCCTGAAGCAACGCATCACCCTTGTGCGGAGTTATCTTTGACGCCGAGCAGAATCGCGCGCGCCTGAAGACCCTCGAAGACCGCATCTCGCAACCAAATTTCTGGAACAATCAGGAAGAAGCGCAGGCCGTGCTGCGCGATCGCAAGCGCGCCAGCGATCAGATCGCCGCGGATGAAAAGCTCACCTCGCAAATGGGCGACATTGAAACGTACATCGATCTGGCCAAGAGCGAAACCAACGCCGAACAAAAAGAGGACCTGCTGAAGGACCTCAAGGGCGAGCTGACCAGGCTCGACACGTACATCGGGCAACTGGAAACCGATACGCTGCTTTCCGGCGAAAATGATCATCTCAACGCGATCATGACCATCAAGCCGGGCGCCGGCGGAACCGAGTCGCAGGACTGGGCGTCAATTCTTTTGCGTATGTATTTGCGGTGGGCAGAGCGCAAAGGGGTCAATGCGATCCTGCTGGATGAAACGCCGGGCGAAGAAGCGGGCATCAAGAACGCGACGATTCAGTTCAGCGGCGAGAACACGTATGGATTGCTGGCCGGCGAGACTGGCGTGCACCGACTGGTGCGCATCTCGCCGTTTGACCAGGCGGCGCGGCGGCACACTTCGTTCGCTTCGGTGTTCGTGATTCCAGAAGTGGACGACCGCATCGAAGTGAACATCAAGCCGGACGATTTGAAGCTGGACACGTTCCGCGCCGGTGGCAAGGGCGGCCAGAACGTCAATAAGGTGGAGACCGCGGTGCGCATCACGCATATTCCGACCGGGATCATCGTGGCGTGCCAGGCGGAACGGAGCCAACACAAAAATCGCGAAATGGCGATGAAGATGTTGCGTTCGAAACTGTACGATATGGAAATTCAGAAACGGCGCGACGAGACGGACCGGCTGGACGAAACGAAGCTGGAAATTTCGTTTGGCAGCCAGATCCGCTCCTACGTGATGCAGCCGTATCGTTTGATTAAGGATCACCGCACGAAGTTTGGCGTGGGCGATGTGGACAAAGTATTGGACGGCGATCTGGATCCGTTCATTCGCTCGTACCTGTTGGCGAAAAAGACCAAGGGCAAACTGGAAGTGCAGACTGACGATGAGGAAGACGTGGCCTGACCGGGCCTCCCAGTAATTCATTCCTGAGTCGCAATTCATTTGCTAAAATGCGCCCGTGAAACGGCGAAAATTTGTCCAATCGCTCCCGTTGGCGGCGCTCCTTCCGGTGGCGTCACCCTGGGCTATGATTGCGCTGGAGGGTCTTTTGGCAACCAATGACACGGCAGTTTACGAACTGCGTATATATCACGTAATGCCAGGCAAGCTGGATGAATTGGCAGCCCGTTTTCGCGACCATACAGACCAATTATTTGCCAGGCATGGCATGAAGAGCCTGGCGTATTGGACGGCGCTCGACGAACCAGCGAAGAGCAGCCGGTTTATTTATATTTTGCGGCATCCCAGCCGCGATGCTGCGACCGCGAACTGGAAAGCGTTCCAGGCGGACCCGGATTGGATCAGCGTAAAACAGAAGTCCGAGGCGAATGGCAAGCTGGTCGAGCAGATCGACTCGACGTTCTTGACGTTAACGGACTTCTCGCCTCGTTTGACGTAATCAAATTCCATGGCAATCGCGATAAACACCCTGCAACCTGGAGATGCGGGACGTTGCGTGTTGGAAGTGAACTGTAAGCTTCGCTCAGCTGCAGTCACGGCGCTAAAGCGTTTTGTAGACGAGTGTCACGATGAGGTCCGGCCCGATCATGCCTTTACCAAATTTCGCGTCGAATTCCGCGGAAGGCTTAGAGGCCACGGTCTCTTCAAGTGACTTGCCAGATTTCTTGGCGGCGGCAACGCGGTCGCGGATAGTGGCTACCGTGTCGTGAGCCGCAGTGAGGTCGGCCTTCGAGCCAAGCGGGCCGTGGCCCGGAATGATCCTGGTGGAATCCTTTGCCAAGGCCAGGATTCTTGCCTGGGCATCCACAAAACCATTGACGTTTCCTCCGGTGGAATAATCGAAGAGCGGGTAGATCCCGTTGAAGAAGACGTCACCGGCGTGGATCACATCGGCTTCCGGAAAATGCACGAAAATATCGGTGTCGGTATGAGCAGGAGGAACGTATTGCAGGATGACCTCTCCGCCGTTCACGTATTGCGTGAAGCGGTCGGTCAGCGTGCGCGTGGGAAGGGCGGCGGCGGGCGCGGCGGGGAAATGGAGTTTGAAAAGTTCCATGTACTGGGGAGTCGAAAGGCGCTCGCGAGTTTTTTCGTGGGAAAGGATGGTAGCGCCCGCCGCGTGAAACTGCGCATTGCCGTCGGTGTGGTCGAAGTGCCAGTGGGTGTTAATGAGGTACCTAAGCGGCGATGCATCGAGGTGGCTAATTGCCTGCAGGACGCCCGGCGTAGACGTGGAAACGCCACTGTCGATTACGACTTTCCCTTCGGGGCCGGTAAGGATGCCAATGTTGCCGCCGGCACCGGACAACATGGATACGTTGCCGGAGACTTTGCTGACTTGGAGGGGACCGGAGAGTTGTTTGCGAATTTCGTCGATGCGCTGGGAATCGTCTTGCGACAGCAATCGAGCGGGAAGCGCGCTAGAAAGAGCAGCGGCTCCCAGCAGCATGGAAGAAGATTTCAGAAAGGCGCGACGGCTGGGTACACGGCTTGGTGCAAAAATGATCATGGTGAGCGAGGTTTCCTCTGAAAGTTGGAATGGCGCAGGGTTAGGATGCCACAATTTGCGGGACCGGTACGGACTCCCTGGCATTTATTGTGTCGAAGGCGAGTTTCGAAATGCCGTGGCTGCTTGGAGGGAGGGCAGACGCAAGGCGGAAGCGGCGGCTCTGCCGGGGGAAATAGCCGTTTAATGCGAGAAATAACCGTTCGCTGCACAGCCTAAGCCTCGCAAAATCAGTGCGTTGATTCCCAGGGTGCGCGATGGTAGCCTTGATGAGATGGCCCGAGTTTCCTCTGCGGAAGCGCGGCGCACAGGGTGAGTCGACCCCGCCCGGTTGAAGACAAGATAAGAGGAGAGATGTTTTGAGCGAAGCCAAGAGGAATTTTCTGTTTACCTCCGAATCGGTGACGGAAGGCCACCCGGATAAAATCGCCGATCAGATTTCGGATGCGGTGTTGGATGAAGTAATGCGTCAAGACCCAAAGGGCCGCGTCGCGTGTGAGACGCTGGTGACGACGGGACTGGCGGTGGTAGCGGGAGAAATCACCACCTCCGCACACATTAATTACGACGAACTGGTGCGGGAAACGATTCGCGAGGTAGGCTACGATCGCGCCAAGTACGGATTTGATTGCGACACCTGCGCGGTAATCAGCACGGTGAAACGGCAATCGCCGGACATCGCCATGGGTGTGGATACCGGCGGCGCGGGCGACCAGGGATTGATGTTCGGGTTTGCGTGCGATGAGACGGCAGAATTGATGCCGATGCCCATCCAGTTGGCCCACCGATTGGTGCAACGCCTGTCGGAAGTCCGCAAGAGCAAGAAAGTCGATTTCCTCCGTCCTGATGGCAAATCCCAAGTCACTGTGGAATATCGTGATGGAAAGCCGTTCCGTGTGGATACGGTGGTCATCTCCACGCAGCATGGAGAAAAAGCGACCAACGACGAGATTCGCAGCAGCGTAATGGAGCATGTCATCAAGCCGATTATTCCGGCGAAAATGCTGGACGGCAAAACGAAGTATCACATCAACCCGACCGGACGCTTCGTGATTGGTGGTCCGATGGGCGATGCTGGCCTGACCGGGCGCAAAATTATCGTGGATAGCTACGGCGGCTACAGCCGGCACGGCGGCGGCGCGTTTTCGGGCAAGGATCCATCGAAGGTGGACCGTTCGGCGTGCTATATGGCGAGGTACATCGCGAAGAACGTGGTTGCGGCGGGATTGGCGAGCCGCGCGGAAGTGCAGTTGGCGTATGCGATTGGCGTGGCCGAGCCGGTTTCGGTGATGGTCGACAGCTTCGGAACCGCGAATATTGCGGAAGAGAAGATTACGCAATTGGTGCGCGAGACGTTTTCGCTCACGCCGAAGGGCATTATCGAAGCGCTCGATTTGCGGCGCCCGGTGTACAAGGCCACAGCGGCTTTCGGCCATTTCGGACGCACCGGAGCGGGCTTTACCTGGGAACGCACCGATCGCGCGGACGCGTTGCGGAAAGCGGCGGGACTTGGCGCGGCGGTGGAAGCGGTCGCGCAGCGATAAGCCGCTTAACGTTCGTCGCACACAGTTCAATGAGACATCGCAGCGGTTTTTCTAGTTTGTAGTTTTCCATCTCAACGGCAGGCGAATCCGAATCCTTCGCGACGGTGAGATATATCCGGCGAGTATTTCCGCCCTGGCAAAATTTCTATATCGAGGAGCAGACGAATGGCGACCGTAGAACTAAAGAAGGGCGACGTCAAAGATATCGGCCTGGCCGAAGCGGGCAAGCGCAAGATCGAGTGGGCCCAGCAGCAGATGCCGGTGCTGCAGCACATTCGTAAGCGCTTTATTAAAGAGCAGCCGCTGAAGGGCATTCGCGTGTCGGCGTGCTTGCACGTGACCAGCGAGACCGCAAACCTGATGATCGCATTGCGCGATGGCGGCGCGGATATCGTTTTGTGCGCTTCGAATCCACTCTCGACGCAGGATGAAGTGGCCGCTTCGTTGAATCGCGATTTCAATATCCCGACCTACGCGATCAAGGGCGAAGACAACGATACGTATTATCAGCATTTGACCGCCGCCCTGGATCACAAGCCGCAATTCACCATGGATGATGGTTGCGACCTGGTGACCATGCTGTTGACCAAGCGCAAAGACCTGGTGCCGGGCGTGCTTGCCGGAACCGAGGAAACCACTACGGGCGTGATTCGTCTGCGCGCAATGGCTAAGGATGGAACGTTGAAGTATCCGATCATCGCGGTGAATGACGCGATGACTAAGCACTTTTTTGATAATCGCTACGGCACTGGACAATCCACGCTGGACGGCGTGATTCGCGCGACGAACGTGTTGCTGGCCGGGCTGAAAGTGGTTATCGCCGGCTACGGTTGGTGCGGGCGTGGTGCGGCGATGCGCGCCAAGGGTTTGGGCGCCGACGTAATCGTGACGGAAATTGATCCGGTGAAGGGCATTGAAGCAGTAATGGATGGCTTCCGGGTGATGCCGATGATCGACGCGGCAAAAGAAGGCGACGTGTTCATCACAGTGACCGGCAACAAGAACGTGATTCGCCGGGAGCATTTTGAGGTGATGAAGGGCGGCGCGATTGTGTGCAACTCCGGCCACTTCAACGTGGAAATCGAAATTCCGTCGCTCGAGGCGCTGTCGACCGCGAAGCGGGAAGTTCGTCCGCTGGTGGATGAATTCCTGATGAAGGATGGGCGCAAGATTTATCTGATTGCGGAAGGCCGCCTGGTGAACCTGGCGACCGCGGAAGGGCATCCGGCATCGGTGATGGATATGAGCTTTGCGAACCAGGCGTTGTCTGCGGAATACCTGGCGAAGAACTACAAGGATATGAAACCGCAGGTGTATGTGGTGCCCGAAGACATCGACCGGGAAATTGCGCGGTTGAAGCTGGAGTCGATGGGACATCGCCTGGACAAACTGACCGCCGAGCAGGAGCAGTACTTGGCGTCGTGGCAAGAAGGGACGTAATCCGCGAGTTTTTCTTCGTCGCGGAATTAATGCGATAATCTTTGGGGCACGAGCTTCGTGCCCCTTTTTTTTACCGGGCAGAAACTTATGTGGGACTACTGCGGACATTCTCTGGACGTGGCACGGTTGCGCGGCGCGACGTATGCGGACGTGCGCGTGATGCATATGCGGCAGCGCGACTTGACCACGAAGAATGGGCAAGTCGGCACGCTGGGGCAATGCGAGTCGATTGGGCTGGGCATTCGCGTCGTGGCCAATGGTGCGTGGGGATTTGCGTCCACGGACAAGATGACGCGCGAAGGAGTGGCGGCGTGTGCCGCGCATGCGGTGGCGATTGCGCGCGCATCGGCGTTGGCGAAGAAGGAAAATGTGCAGTTGGCGCCGGAAGGCGTGTACGTCGATAGCTGGCAGGGCCCTTGCAAAAAGGATCCATTCGAAATTCCGCTGGAGACGCAACTGGAGTTGCTGCTGGCTGCGGACGCCGCGATGCGCAAAGTAAAGGGCGTGACGCTAAGCGAAACGGACATGCAGTTTCGCAAGATTGATTCGTGGTTCGCGTCGAGTGCCGGTTCGAAGATTCACCAGCGCCGCATCATGTCCGGTTGCGGGATCGTCGCGACATCCTTTAAGGGCGATGGCATTCAAAAACGTTCGTATCCTAATAGTTTTGGCGGACAGCATATTTTGGGCGGCTACGAATTGATCGAGTCGCTGGACCTGGTGGGAAACGCGCCGCGAATCGGGGAAGAAGTGGTGGAGCTGCACGCCGCGCCGCAGTGTCCGGAGAAAGTGGGAACGGTAATTCTGGGCGGGAGCCAATTGGGGCTGCAGATCCACGAATCGGTGGGACATCCGATTGAGCTCGACCGCGTGCTGGGACAGGAAGCGAATTTCGCGGGCACTAGTTTTCTGACGCTAGATAAGCTGAACAACTTAAAATATGCGGCGTCCAATGTGAACGTGGTTGCGGACGCGCGAGAGATTCACGGCCCTGGGTTGGGCACGTTTGCGTATGACGACGAGGGAGTTCCGGCGCAGTGCATCGACGTGATCAAAGATGGCGAGTTTCGTGGATATCTTTCGAACCGGGAGACCGCGCATTTAGTTGGTTTGCATCGATCCGGCGGGACGATGCGCACCGAGGGATGGAATCGCCTGCCGATGATTCGCATGACCAACGTGAGCATTCTGCCGGGAACGTGGGCTTTCGAAGACCTGATTGCTGACACCGGTGACGGTATTTTGATGGAGACCAACCGTTCGTGGTCCATCGACGATCGGCGCTACCAGTTCCAATTCTCCACGGAGATTGCGTGGGAGATTAAGGGCGGAAAGAAAGCGCGTATGCTGAAAAATCCCAGCTATAGCGGGATTACTACGGAATTCTGGAACTCCTGCGACGCGGTGTGCGACAAGGAGCATTGGGTTTTGTGGGGGACGCCAAACTGCGGCAAGGGTCAGCCCATGCAGACAATGGGCACCGGGCACGGCGCGTCGCCTGCGCGTTTCCGCAATGTGCGCATTGGAACGGCATTCTCGAACGAATGAGCGCAAAGACTACAACTGGAAAAAATTTGAAGAACGCCGCTGAGGTGAAGGCACAACTCCGTCCGGAACGGGAATTGCGCAAGATCGTGGATACGGTATTGCGATTGGGCAAGGCGGCTGGAATAAAAGAAACCGAAGTGCAGGTGGATGAAGGAATCGACGCGCTGACGCGCTTTGCGAATAACGCCATTCACCAGCACGTGGCGGAACAGGGACTGAATGTTTCCATTCGCACGGTGGTCGATGGACGAACGGCGCGGGTAACCACGAATCGCGTCGATGAGGATTCGTTGAAGGCGGCCCTGGAGGGCTCTGTTTCGTTAGCGGCGAGTCAGCCAAAAGATCCGCATCTTTTGCCGCTGCTGGGTAAACAAAAATATCGCAACGTGAATCGGTTCATCCCAGCAACCGCAACACTTTCCGCGGAAGATCGTGCGCGGGCAGTAAAAGCTGCGTGTGATTTGGCAGACCGCAAAGGGCAGGTGGCGGCAGGAATATTCGAGAGTGGGCAAAGCCAGTCGATTCTGGCGAACTCTCGTGGACTGATCGCAGCATATCGTCAGACGCAAGCGGAGTTTTCGATCACGATGCAGCAAGGTTCGGCGGCGAGTTGGGCCAAAGCCAATGCGGCCGATGTTCGCCAATTTGATACGAAGGAGCTTTCG
>DASXBH010000160.1:0-6645 GCA_036491775.1 Candidatus Acidiferrum sp. | reverse complement strand
GCGTGTCTCCGGATAAGAAGTCAACACGTAATAGCCGTCTGAGCCATCTGCGCGCAACACGATCACCGCCTCCGTCGCATCGACCGGTTGGTCCTCGCTGCGTCGCAGACTACGCCCAATCACGCGGTGAGCATCGTAGTGCAGCGCCAGGTTGACGCGAGGATATCCGCGCCGCGTCCAGCTCTCGATTCGTCTGCGCTCTGCTCGAAACGCTTCGCCCAGCACTTCCTCCGCGGTATCACGATCTGTCCACGTCGATGCGGCACTAATTCGGCGTTCCCGCTCCAGGCGTTCGCGCAACTGTCCGTCCGTCTGACCCACATGTTTCGAAAGCGTGTGCCCGCCGCGTGCTTCGTCGCGCTCCAGATCATACCGTTCACTGTTTCCAGGCGAACGCGGAATCTCGCGAGCACTGTTCTCTTCGCGATTGCGGTACGCACTCTGCCGGGGCTCGGGCGAGGTCGCGGCCTGCCCGCAGCCAAAAGATTGCGCAACACCAATCGCAATCAACCCGGCGCTCGTCAACAATCTCGATACCAACTTCATTTTCAATTCGAACTCTCCAACCCGGCATAACAACTTCTTCGCGGCGAGCCCAGAGTATATGGGAACTGCGGTACTTCCGTCGTACTCCTTGCGTTTTGTCTTCGCCAGACCCGATGCTATTCTCAGTTCCATGGCGGATACCGCTAATCTTCCGCAAGGGCACATTCCTGAGCCGGCTTCCCCCCTCGAACATTCCGGCCGGCAATTTGAAGCGCTCCTCAAAGTAACGGAGGCCATCGCGCAACAGCGCGACTTACAAGCCCTTTTCCGTGAACTCGCCGAACGCCTCCACGTTGTTTTGCACTTCGATTTTCTCGCACTCGTTCTTCATGACTCTGGGAAAAACACCATGAAGCTGCACACCTTGCAAACGCGCGAACCGCAGCTCGTTGCGCCCAGCAAAGAATATGATGTCGGAGACACGCCTTCGGGATGGGTCTGGCAGAATCAAGAATCATTCGTGGCTCTCGACACTTCCAATGATCCTCGTTACCCAAATTTCATGCAGACGTTGCAACGTGAAGGCGTACACTCCATCGCCATTGTTCCGCTGACTACAGCTCAACACCGTTTGGGTGCCATCGGGTTCGGTCGGTATTCACCGCAGGGCATGACCGACGCTGAAATTGAATTCATGAAACGCGTTGCGGCACAGGTTGCTGTGGCTGTCGACAATGCCATCAATTTCGAAGCGGCCCAGGCTTATCAAAAGCAACTGGCGCGCGAACGCGATCGCCTGAAGGTTTTGCTAGAGATTAACAACCTTCTGGTCAGCACCCGCGACGTCACCGCGCTTTTCCGCGGTATTGTCTCTTCGCTGAAAACGGTCGTCCAGCATGATTACACCAGCCTTGCGCTTCTCGATCAGGGGACGCGCCTGCTCAAAATTCATGCGCTCGATGTGCCGGTCCCGTCGGCGGCGCCCAAGACGGAATTGGCCGTAGCGCTTGAAGGATCTCCGGCGGGTGAAGCGATAGCTCGTGGTGATGTCCTGATCGCGCGGACAACAGAACTCGACAATTTTCAACCTGACGTCACGCGCTTTCTTCGCGATCAAGGCGTGCAAGTGATCTGCTGCGTGCCGTTAACGACTCACACGCGAACCTTTGGCACCATCAATTTCGCCAGCCGCGATCCACAAGCTTTCTCTACACCCGATGTGGAACTGCTCCGGCAAGTTGCCGCGCAAGTCGCCATCGCCCTCGAAAACGCACTGGCCTTCAGAGAAATCGATGCACTGAAAGACAAGTTGGCTGTCGAAAAACTTTATCTAGAAGAAGAAATTCGCAGTGAGTTTAATTTCGAAGAGATTATTGGCGATAGCCCGCTGTTACGCCGCACTCTTGCCCAGGTGGAGCTAGCTGCACCTGCGGCCACCACGGTGCTCATTCTTGGCGAGACCGGCACAGGCAAAGAACTGATTGCCCGCGCGATTCACAATCTCAGCCCGCGCTGCGAACGCACCTTCGTTAAAGTGAATTGCGCTGCCATCCCCTCCGGCCTTCTGGAATCCGAATTATTTGGCCACGAACGCGGCGCCTTCACCGGTGCGCTCGCCCAGAAAATCGGTCGGTTCGAATTTGCCGATCGTGGCACTTTGTTTCTCGACGAAGTTGGCGATCTTCCGCTGGAGCTTCAACCGAAACTTCTGCGCGTCTTGCAGGAGCAGGAATTCGAGCGTCTCGGTGGCAATCGCACGCAGCATGTCGATGTGCGCGTCGTCGCCGCCACCAACACCGATCTTGCGCAACTGGTTGCCGAGAAGAAGTTCCGCAGTGATCTCTACTATCGTCTCAACGTTTTCCCAATTCAGATTCCTGCGCTGCGCGAACGTCCTGAAGACGTTTCTCTGCTGGTTCGTTACTTCGTCCAGAGATTCAGCCGCCGCCAGAACAAAACCGTCGAGTACGTTCCGGCCGACGTCATGGACGCCTTGATTCACTATCCGTGGCCCGGCAACGTTCGCGAGTTAGAAAATATGATCGAGCGCGCCGTGCTTCTTTCGCCCGGTCGCGAACTCCGCGTGCCAGTCGCCGAGCTGAAAGCACTGTCGCCGTCCAACACGGCCTCCTCCACCGGCGACTCCGTACTCCCCAGCCCGCTGTTGCAAGGTGTGCCAGTGCCAGCAAGCAATATCGTCAGTCTCGAAGAAGCCGAACGGCAGCACATCCTCCGCGCGCTTCGCCAAACGGAGTGGCGCATTGCTGGCCCTCGAGGCGCCGCCAGCCTGTTGGGCATGAAACGGACTACCCTGCAGGCCCGGATGCGCAAACTCAGCATCAAACGCCCCATCTAACCACGATCAGCACAACGGAACACCTTAGTCTTTGTCTTTCCGGTAACGCTGTGCTTTCCTTATTAAGGATGCCATGCCACTCAACGTTTCATTTCGCAGACGCTTTTGCACCGGTCTTCACATCGGTTTGCTAGCCGCGTTAGGATTCGCCGCTACACCTGCTCAAGCGCAAGTGCAGTTGCCCACTATCAAGTTTGTTCGCGACCCGGATCTCGCGCCCGACTTCAAACTCAAGAATCTCGACGGAAAAGACTTGAGTCTGGCCGACTCGCGCGGCAAGGTCATTCTTCTCAACTTCTGGGCAACCTGGTGCGGCCCTTGCCGTGCCGAAATTCCTAGCCTGATCGAACTTCAGAAGCGCTACGCTGATCGCTTGCAAATCATCGGCTTGGATGTCGACGATGATGACGAAGGCATGGTTCGACAGGTCGTCACGTCGGAAGGCATCAACTATCCTGTAGCACTGGCCAGCACCGAAGTGCGCATTGCGTATGGCGGAATCGGCGCGCTTCCAACCGTCTTTGTGCTGAACGCGGACGGTCGGGTGGTGCAAAAACATGTTGGCTTGTTCAATCCGGCTCTGTATGAAACCGAAGTGCGCGCTCTATTGAATCTTCCCGTCGCCGCACGCGTGATCACGTTCGAAGATACTGGCGAAGTTTTCCTGAAACACGCCGACCGCGCCACTGATCTGCCCGGCGTGAATCTCTCGAAGCTTTCTGCGCAGCAACGCATCGTTGCTCTACACAAGTTCAACGCCGAAGAATGCACTTGCGGCTGCAAAATGACCCTGGCTCAATGCCGCATCTACGATGCTGGTTGCAAACTCAGCGCAGATCGCACCGCCCAGATTGTGAAAGAAATTTACGCCGGAGGAGAAAAGGAAAAAGCCGCGTCGCCGGGGGCGACTCCCGGTCAACCCGAACCCGGAACTCACCCCGCAGACCTTGCTAATGCTTCGAGTGCTGATCCCGCGAACACGAAGCCTGGCATGCAGCCGCAAACTGCTCCGCCAGAATCAGGCAAGCCTTGAGTTCGAACTGGTACGATCGCGTACCGCAGGTATCTAGATTAATTGGTTGGGTTCTACTTCTTTAGCAGATCCATCACCGCACTGGTCATCGCTCGCACCCCCGTTCGAATCGCGGGCTCCGCGTCAGGAGCAAATTCACTGGAATGCAAACTTGGCAACCGGGTGCCGTGCTCCTGGGCATCCTCAATCTTTGCCGGATCGACAGCCCCCAGCCAAAACATGGTGATCGGCGGCTTCGGATCCTGCAACGCATATAAGCTGAAATCCTCGCTGGCCATAATAGGTTTGCCCAGCACCACGTTTTCTTTCCCCAGTTCTTTCTCCATCGCCGCTGTCACCCGCCGGGTCAGCGCCGGGTCGTTAATCGTCGCCGGCACGTTGTCTTTCGAAAACTCAATGATCGCGGCACGCTCCGCTGGGATTCCCGCCGCCGCCACGATCCCATTCGTCGCTCGGGTGATCGCCGCCAGCGTTTTATCGCGTTGCTCCGGCGTCATAGTCCGCACCGTCAACTGCAAGTGTGCTTCGTCGGGAATAATGTTGTGCTTCGTCCCAGCGTGAAATGAACCCACGGTAATCACCGTGGGCTGCAGCGGATCTTCTTCGCGGCTCACAATCGTCTGCAGAAACACCACCAATTCCGAAGCCACCACAATCGGATCTTTGCCCATGTTTGGAGCTGCGCCGTGCCCTCCGAAGCCGCGAATCGTAATGTCCACCGAATCGGCTCCGGCCAGCATTGGTCCCTCGCGATAGGCTACTTTGCCCACCGGCAGCACCGGCGAATCGTGCAATGCCAAAACGTAATCCGGCTTGGGAAATTTCGTGTACAGCCCCGCGCGCAACATCGCTTCCGCGCCGCCCACCGTTTCTTCCGCCGGCTGACCGATCATCACCACTGTGCCGCTCCATTGGCTCTTACTCTCCGCCAGCATCTTTGCGGTTCCCAAAAACACCGTCATGTGCAAATCGTGCCCACAGGCGTGCATCACGCCCACTTCACCACCGCCGCGCTTTACCTTTACATGACTGGCATACGGTACCCCAGTGTTCTCCACAATTGGCAGCGCATCCAGTTCTGTGCGCACATACACCGTCGGCCCCGCACCGTTTTTCAGCACGCCCACAATTCCATACGACGTTGCGTCCAGCGCCTCGTACTTTCCGAAGTGATCGGTCACTTCATATCCATATTTCTTCAGCGCATTCGCTATGAATGCCGACGTTTCTTTCTCCTGTGTCGACAACTCCGGATTCTCATGCAAATGCTTGTACGTTCCGAGCAGGTCGGATACGTTGCGATCAATCTTGTCGTCTAATTCGCTCTGTGCTGCCGCCGGCATGCCCATCGCTACCAAAAGTAGCCCGCTCGCAATCCACTTCGCCCAACTCTGACTCATGTGTCCCCCTGAGTTGCCCATGAATCTTATATTGCAATTACGCCTAGCGAGCAAAAAACTCATTGGTTAAAAGAAGAGTGCTGATTTCGCTTGGGCTTTCTCCTTGCCACAAAAAAATTTGCAGACTACACTGCGCCCACAATCTGTGTTCTTGCAAACTTGTCTTTGTGGAGGTGTTGAATGAACCGACGTGTTTTACTTCTCTTGCTGGTTCTGGGTGTCACCGGAGTGATTAGCGTTCGCGGTGCTCTGTCGCAAGGCGACATGCAGCCAAAGCGGCGCGCCATCAATCTGCCAGACCGTTCCCCGCAGGCACCTTTCAGCAACGCCATTCTCACCGGAGATACGCTATACATCGCAGGAAACATTGGTCTCGATAAGACCGGCAAAGCTCCTGAAAAAATCGAAGACGAAATCAAAAATCTTCTCGATGCCTACAAAACGCTTCTCGCGCAGGCCGGTTTCACTATGGACGATCTGGTCTACGTCCAAATCTCCTGTACTGACCTTTCCTACTACGACAAATTCAACGCCGCTTACAAAACGTACTTCACCAAGGATCTGCCTGCGCGCCAGTTTGTTGGAGTCGCCAGCCTGCTGCGCGGCGGCCACTTCGAAATGCAGGCCATCGCCGTTCGTCACTGATCTCGAGCGACCTTCGGCCTTTAATCCGATTTCACGCGCAACGAAGCCAGGATTTTGGCGTCAGATCCGACATCTTGACAAAGCGATAGCCATAACTTAACATCGTTAAGTAAATTATGGGACTCAAAGAACGCAAACTCCGCCAGAAAAAATTCCTCCGCCAGGAAATCCTCGACGCTGCCAGCGAGCTTTTCGTTAAAGAAGGCTATGAAAATGTCTCCATGCGTCGGATTGCCGACAAGATCGAATATTCCCCCACGACCATTTATCTCCACTTCAAAGATAAAGCGGAGCTCCTCGAACAAGTCTGCGTGGAAACATTTTCCCGCCTCTCCGCGCATCTGACTCGTATCCTGGAGCAACCCGGAGATCCGATCGAGCGCCTGAAGCGCGGACTGCTCGCCTATGTCAAATTCGGCCTGGCGAATCCACATCATTATCGGGCCGTGTTCATGATGCCCGTCCCGGAGAGTTTCGATCACTCCCGCATGGCCAGGCCCGATGCGCCGGGCATGCAAGCCTTCGACTTCCTTCGCCGTTCTGTCTACGACTGCATCGCCGCAGGCAAGTTTCCAAAAACCGCCGATCCCGAGACGATCAGCCAGACTCTGTGGGCAGGCGTTCACGGCGTAACCTCCATTCTGATCACTTGCGACAAGGGCTTTCCATTCGTAGAGCGCGATCAACTCATCCATTCGGTCGTGAACACTCTGGTCGCAGGCGCC
>DASXBH010000159.1:0-3658 GCA_036491775.1 Candidatus Acidiferrum sp. | reverse complement strand
TGCCGCACCAGTGTACGTGGGGCAAACGTCGTTGAAGTTGCCTTGCCGTTCGGCATCCGAGGGAACCGCTTGCGAAATATTGGAGCCCGGCTGAATTTCCCGGCGCCATTCCTGCGACCAGAAGAAAAACGTTTTCTTCTTTTCGTTGTTGTACAAATGCGGGATGAAAACCGGGCCGCCCACCGTATAGCCCCAGTCATGCTTTTTGTAAGCTGGGCGGGCTATTCCGGTGCCGTTGTTTTGCCAGGAGTTCGCGTTGAAGAAATCGTTGCGACCGTAGTAGAACGCGCTGCCATGGAATTGATTGGTGCCCGACTTGGTTTCCACTTCGACGGTGCCCGAGCCATTGCGGCCGTATTGGGCGCCATAATTGGAAGTCAGCACCTTAAATTCGGCGATAGCTTCGAGGTTCGGGTAGACGTTGATGGAGTTGTTGCTGCCGTTGTCCATGTTGTCGCCACCGTCGATTTCCCAGTTGTTGTACTCGGTGCGACCGCCATTGATGGCGTACATGGTGTTGCCGATGATGCCGACGGTTCCTTCGTCCTGACCGGTCTGGCTGACGACGCCCGGTGCCAGAGTGACCAATTGCGTGAAGTTGCGCCCGTTGAGCTCAAGGTTCTGCACCTGCTTGCCGGTGATAGTGCTGCCGATTTCCGCCGACTGGGTGTCCACCTGCGCTACGTTCTCGCCGGTAACGGTAATCTCTTCCGTCAGCGATCCAACCGTCAGCGTCACGTCGAGGCGGGCTTTCTGGGCGACTTCCAAGACCACACCCTTAGCTAGAAATTTTTGAAATCCCTTCGCGGTGACCGCAACGTCGTATTTACCAGAGGGCAGCGACGAGACGACATACGCTCCGTCGCCGTTGGTCTCCGTGGTTTGCGTGATGTTGCCCGCTTCGTTGGTGACCACCACTTGTGCGCCGACAATAGTCGAGCCGGACTTGTCGGTAACGGTGCCGCTAATCAGACCGTTGGTCTGCGCGGAAGCCAGCAAGGGCAAAAGTAACAACGCGATAAAGGCCGCGAAAAGGGCTAGAAACCGCGCGCTGCCGAAGCGCTTGGTGAAATGACAATGTTGCTTCACGATGAGACCTCCACGAAGTAAAATTCCTCGAATCCGCACACAAGCGGTAGGGTGAGTAGGGAAGTGCGGAGAGCTGACGCTAAAAGTGCGGACAACCCACGACCACTAGCCAAACATCCCCCGGTCCTCGACTGGATTGTTACGCACCGGAAAGAACCTATTAAATCGGATTAATAAAGGAAAGTTGGGAGCGTGTCAAGTGCAAAGTGAGACGGCGTTGCTGCAACTTTTTGCTGCGTGGCGAACGCTTTCTGAGTTAAACATTCAAACGCCCTTGAGCTAGGCCGTCGCTTGTCGGAAACTAAGGGCAAATGCTCAACGTGAAGCGTCTTTTGCTCAGGGGGGCGATGTTCGCCCTTTTGGCCGTCTCCGCACTGGTAAACCTTTCGAGGCCCGCGCTTGGCGGCGATCAGACAGATTCACGACCAGGGGCACAAGCTTCGCCAGGAGCGAATCCCGCGATCTGGTTTCAGAAGGGCCAAGCCGCCTTGCAAAATGGAGATCTTGTAGCTGCTGAGGCGGCGTTCCGCCAGGTACTCGCCGCAGATCCTAAATCCGGCGCGGCCTACGCGAATCTTGGCGTGATTGCGATGCGCCGAAAAAATTGGGAGGAAGCGCTGAGTAACCTTCATAAGGCCGAGAAGCTTTCTCCCGAGACGTATGGCATTCGCCTGAATATCGGTCTGGTGGAATTCCGAAGAGCAAATTATCGCCAGGCCATCCCTCCATTGGAATCGGTGTTGCGCGACCAGCCCGATTCAGAGCAGGCGCGCTATTTGCTGGGACTTTGCCAAATGTTCAGCGATCAGCATAAGCAAGCGGTTGCGACGCTTGAGCCGCTTTGGGATCGCATGTCTGGCAACGTGATGTACCTCTACGTTCTAGGCATTGCGGCGAATGAAGCCGGTGAGAAGGAGCTTGACCGTCGCGCGATGCAGCAACTGGTGGCGGTTGGTGGCAATTCGCCGGAGCTTCATCTCATTCTCGGCAAAGCCTACATTCAGCATTCGCAATACGACGAAGCGCTCGCGGAACTCCAGAAAGCATTGGCCGCCGAGCCCAATCTGCCCTTTCTGCATTTCAACCTGGGCATCGTCTATTCGCATATCGGCAAAGACGAGCAGGGTGAACAGGAATTTCTGAAGGACACCGTAATCGATCCTGATCTTCCTGACAATTATTACCAACTCGGATTGTTGTACACGCGGGAACAAAAGCAGGGGGAGGCGGAAAAGGCATACCGAGCCGTGCTGGAACGCGATCCGAAACGCTCGGGTGCCTGGTTCGGTCTGGCGAAGATTTATCAGGGCCAGGGAAACTATGCCGAAGCGCTGAAGGCCATTGATCAATCGGTGAAAATTGTTCCCGACGAGGGCAAAGTGCGATTTGTGCGCGGACAGATTTTGCAGAAGATGGGGCGCACCGAAGACGCGCGGGCGGAATTTGCCACTGCAAAAAAGTTGATGGACGCGGGGCTGAACAAAAATCGTGAGGAAATGGACGAACACATGGTGCCGAGCCCTGAACTAACGCAGAATCCGAACTGACGTTTCTAAGTGTTGTTTGTCGGCTGCATTAAATTGGCGGCGCCTGCCATGGACCTCGGGCGCGTTCCAGCGACTCGCCTACAGCCAGTAGCAATTCCTCTTCGTATGGTCTTGCTATCAATTGTAAATTGATGGGTAGTCCTTCCGGCGATCGCCCGAATGGAAGGGACAATCCCGGAAGACCCGCTAGATTCAACCACTGGCAATATTTCATGGTGTCACGATAATTATACGGATCGCCGGCCCGGTAGGCGCCCTGTCCATGGCGAAATGCGGGTGCGGTGGAAACTGGCGAAATCAGAATGGGCACATCGCGCATCTGACGCAGAATGTCGGCTCTCACGTGGTCGCGCGCCGAACAAGCCTCCATAAAGGATTTTAGCGTGACAGCCAGTTCACTTTGTGCAACTTGCAAATATTCTCGCAACATGGGGCTCAACAGTGTTTCCTGGTCGTGCGTTGATTCACGGATCAACCCCGCGATCACCGGCCCAAAGAAAAACCACCACAGCTCGAGCGCGCGATCTAAGTTTTTTAGCGTGACCGGTTCCATGCGATAGCCTAAGCCAGCCAGCGTTTGTACACTGCAGCGCACGGTGGAAATTGTCTCTGGCGTTGCGCGCCCGAGTTCCGCGTTCTCCAATACGCCAATTCGCAAATCTTGCAGCACGTCGGGAAGAATTTCGCGCACCGGCACCGGCGACGACAGCGCGTCCCCACCATCGGGCCCAGCCATCGCGTGAAACATCGCGCGTAAATCTGCAACGGTTCGAGCCATTGGTCCGACCACGCCGATCCAGCCAAACGCCCCGTCGCCTGGTGGGAAATGTCCGGTCGCTGCGATGCGGCCCGGAGTCGGTTTCAATCCGCAAATCCCCGAAAAGTGCGCGGGCGTGCGAATCGAGCCGCCTCCATCGCTACCGACTCCGCCCATCGAACAACCGCCCGCAATGGCCGCCGCTTCTCCCCCGCTTGAACCACCCGCCGAATAATCCAAATTCCACGGGTTCGACGTTTTGCCA
>DASXBH010000158.1:0-7244 GCA_036491775.1 Candidatus Acidiferrum sp. | reverse complement strand
GGACGGCCACGTGACGAATATGCGCGTGGAGAAGAGCCCGGGATTGGGCTTGGATGAAACTACGGTGCAGACCATGCGGACGTGGCGCTGCAAGCCTGCAGCGGGACCTGGCGGACGCCCGGTGGCGACGCTGGTGCAGTTCGAAGTGAACTTCCGGCTGTACTAAACGACCTCTTCTGTACAGCGGTATTAAACTCAAAAAACAAATCAGTTCTGCGGAGAATTTCAGCCAATCGGCGCTTTGCTGAGTGGACTCTTCCAGCGCACTCCGGGAAACCGAGGGCACACGAATTCATTGGACAACTGCGGGTGGGATGAGGCTCCGCTACTTAGTGAATCTTGCTAGGATGAGCCCATGCAAACAATTTCCAGGGCGATTGGGATTTTCTGCGCGGCGTGTCTGCTGGCTTGCGTGGCGGCGGCGCAGACGCGAACGGCGTCGCTGGACCTGACAGCGCGGATTACGCCTACGGGCGGACGGGCGGAACCGGTGCGGGAATTTACGCTGTATGTGCTGACGAAGAGCTACCCGGACATCGTCAAGGAAGTCGAAGCTGGGGACGTGATTCCGACGCGCGATGAGTTTCTGTCGAAGATGAAGGCCTCGCCGGAATTGCGAGACTGGATGAAGGCGCACGACGTGATGGACTTAACGTCACCCGATGTGGACACGCTGATTACGCCGGAGAATGTGATGGGCGTGCCCGAGTTTTTTGCAGCGTACATACGGTCAAATAGCGGCGGGGTAACGAACGGATTGCCGATGCCCAAGTTTCGCGAGACAGATAAGGAAACCAATCCAGCGAAATACGAAAAACTTCACAAAGAGTACCTAATCGAGTTGAAGAAATTTGTGCAAACACATCCGGCGACCATTTCCGGGATTGAACTGGAACTTGGCGGGGTGAATCCGAAGAATGAATGGGACAAGATTCGCGCGGACCACAGGAGCAAGGTGGCACAGCTAGCACCCGACACAGCGCAGACGAAGTACCTGGCGGCCAAGGGCGAGACCGACCTGCAAGGACACGCGGTTGTTGCCGGACTAGCGCCGGGAAATTATTGGGTGAGTTCGCTGGGACTGGATGCATCGTCGGGTGACCGCCGGCTGCGGTGGGATGTGCCGGTTACGGTTCAGGCGGGACAGCCAACAAGACTGGACTTAACAAATCTAAACGCTTCCGACGCGCATAAGCCACTGACTCCGTAGGGACTCACCGCGATATACGCTATTCTTTTTAAATGGGCACGCTTCTGCTGTGGGTGGGGTTCAACGCTTTTGTCCTGGTCGCGGCAGCCCTGGACCTGGGTGTCTTCCATCGCAAAGCACACGCCGTCGGAATTCGCGAATCCATACTCTGGAGCGCGCTGTGGATCAGCCTTGCGTTGATATTTGGCTTCTTCATTTGGCATTGGTATGGCGCGCAGCGAGGACTGGAATATCTCACCGGCTATGTAATCGAGAAATCGCTGAGTATCGACAATCTGTTTGTGTTTCTGGTGATTTTTCGCAGCTTCCAGGTGGAAGAGCGGGTGCAACACCGGGTGTTGGCATGGGGAATTTTGGGCGCGCTGGTGATGCGCGGCATCATGATCGCTGCCGGGTCGGTACTGATTTCACGATTTCACTGGATACTGCCGGCGTTCGGGGTGTTTTTGATTCTCGCTGGCCTGCATATGCTGTTGCGGCGAAAGAAAGAAGTGCACTACGAAAGGAATCCGATCTTCCGCTTTGCCAGTAAGCACCTGCAAGTTACGAAGACGTACGACGGGGAGAGTTTCTTCGTGAGGGAAAACGGGAAACTGCTGGCGACGCCATTGTTTCTAGTGCTGCTGATCGTGGAGATCTCGGACGTAACGTTTGCGGTTGATTCGATTCCGGCGATATTCGGGATTACGCGGGACCCGTTCATCGTGTATACCTCCAATGTGTTCGCGATTCTGGGGCTGCGAGCGCTTTATTTCCTGCTGGCTAATGTTTTGGATTATTTCCGGTATCTCACGGTGGGACTGGCGCTGGTATTGACGTTCATCGGGATAAAGATGGTGGTGGAACCGTGGTGGCGGATGTCGACAGTTATGTCATTGCTGGCGGTAGGCGGGATTCTGCTGGCCAGCGTGATGTTGTCGCTGCGGGCGGGGCCAAAAGTGGTGCGCAACGATGGAAACAGAGCGTAGGGTTGTTTCTGGACTGAGGTTACGCTTGCGATAGAATGCGTGTGCCGATGAACGAACTACTGCAAAAAGCAATCACCGGAATGAGCTCCAGCGACTCTGAAACGCGCATGGTATCGGCGACAGAAATCTACCGGTCGGGCCGCGCCATGGCCGACCACGCGGTCTATCCGTGGTGGGCTGAGCAGGAATTTTCGGAGTTGTTGGATGGAGCGAATGCATTCGCGACAATCGGCATTGCCGTGACGCCGCAGCGATTCGAACAGATTCGTGAGGCGTGGGGATTGCCGCGGCTCGCGGATGTGCCTCCCGATCAGGATGCGCAAGAATACGAACTGCATCTGCCGGGTGGGCTGTCATTGGATGTGTTAACCAGCAAAGAGCCCAACGGAGACGGGGCGATTGCCAAGTATTTGCGGAAGATTGGCGAAGGAATTCAGCAGATCGAGTTTCGTTGCAAGGATGTGGACCGGGCAACGAAGCTACTGAACGAAAAATTTGGTGTACAGGCGATTTATCCTGAGACGCGTGGCGGGGCTGATGGAACGCGCGTGAATTTCTTTTTGGTGCCTGCGCCCGGAGCAGGCAAAGTGCTAATTGAATTGTACGAACCGGCGCAGCGGCTGGACTGATGCCGGTTATTCATTTCTCGCGTCACCCAATGGCGCTGAGTTTTTCCCAGGCACGAAACAGTTCGGCTACGCTCCAGGCTTGTGCGATACAGCCACCTGATGGAAATGGCGGATCGCCGCTGCAGACCTCACCAATAGTGCCAAGCCCCGCGGTGTAGATGGTCCTGCCGAGCGGCTCGAGGAAACTCTGTGCGGCGGCCCGATCTGCGTAGACGCGAAAATGGGCGAGGGCGAAAGAACCCAAAAGCCAAGGCCAGACAGTTCCCTGATGATAGGCAGAGTCGCGTTCGCGAGGGCCGCCGGCGAAGATTCCTTTATAAGCAGGATCGGACGGGGCGAGAGTGCGCAGGCCGTGCGAGGTGAGAAGAGTTTGAGCGACGGCATCGACGACGGATTTTTGCTGGCGCTTGGTGAGAGGACTGACCGGCAGCGAAACGGCGAAGATTTGATTGGGGCGAAGCGCCGGATCATTTCCTGAGCCTGGGATTTCAATTACGTCGAAGCAGCAATCGCGTTGCGGGTTCCAGAATTTCTGGAAATTCTTGACGGCCTTCTCGGCAAGTTTGGTGTAGCCGTCGCTGGGCCGCACAAGCTGGCGGGAGAACTCAGCCATGGTGCTGAGGGCGTTGATCCAAAGCGCGTTGATTTCGACGGCTTTGCCGGTGCGTGGGGTGACGACCCAATCACCAATCTTGGCGTCCATCCAGGTGAGTTGAACCTCGGCACCGCCAGCAAATAACAACGCGTCGTTGGGATCCACTTTGATGTGGAAGCGAGTGCCACGAACGTGGGCATCGACGATGCCGGCAAGCACCGGAAACAATTCACCAACGAAATTTAAATCCTGCGTGGCTTCGAAGTATTGGCGAGCGGCCTCGAAAAACCACAGAGCGGCATCGACGGAATTGTAGTGTGGGGCGCTGCCATCGTCGGGGAAGTGATTGGGGATCATGCCACCGTCAACGTAGGAGGCGGAAGAACGAAGAATTTCGCGGGCGATGTCGGGACGACCAAGGGAGAGCGTCAGACCGGGCAAAGCGATCATGGTGTCGCGGCCCCAATCGGCGAACCAATGATAGCCGGCAAGAATGGTGCGGCCATCGGGATTTCTGGGGGAAGCGCGCTTCACGATGAATTGATCGGCGGCGAGGACTAACTGCCAGAGCCAACCGGGCTCATCTTCCGCCGGCGATTTGCAGATGGCGGCGTGTTTGGTTTGCCAGGATTTGTAGAGCTTCCATTCGTGGTTGGATTGATCGGTACGAGCCTGATCGGCGTCTAACGAGGCGTTCGATTCCGTGGAGAAAACGAAGCTGACACTTTGTCCGACGAGCAAATGGGCGCGAAAAGTGGCGGCGTAGAGGCGATCCTCGTGATCATCGAGACCACGTTGGCGTTCCGCGGGCAAAAAATAATCGCGATACCATTCGTGATGTGGTTCGCAGGAGGCCGAGTCGCTTCTGAGGTAATACGGAACGGCGCCATCGAAGGCGGTGACTTTCAAGCCTTTCTCGACCGGATCGATCTGCATGTGCCAACCATCGGCATGAGCGGTGGAATGAAAATCGCGATAGCTGACGAGGACCTTGCATTCGAGATCGACCGGAGCGTTGCCGCGTACCAGCGTGTAGTGGGCGTAGGTGGTGTTTTCGCCCTGCTTCATCCAAATGCGTTTTTCGAGAATGGCGTCGGCGAAAGCGTAACGCCAGACGGGCTTCATACCTTCAAGATGAAAACTTTCGATCTGCAAAAATCCGCTGGGCGAAAGGAAGCCGCTCATCCAACGGTTGGTGGCGAGGGAATAGGAGTTGTCGAGATAACGAGCGCTTTCGTCGAGGGCAGCGACGAGCAAGGTGCGGCCGACCGGCGGCTTTAACGCGGCAAACAGGAGTCCGTGATAGCGGCGCGTAGCGGTGCCAGCAACGGTGCCGGAAGCAAAGCCACCCAAGCCGTTGGTGACCAGCCATTCGCGCTGCTCGGCGGAGTCGAGATCGCCGCAGATTTCCCTGCCAAACTGAACTTCGCCGAGGAGCGACACGCTATTCACCGCTCTGATCGAGCAGCTTGGCGACCAGGCCGGTCCACCCGGTTTGATGGCTGGCGCCCAAGCCGGCGCCATTGTCTCCATGGAAATACTCGTAGAAGAGAATCAGATCGCGCCAGTTGGGATCTTTGTTGAAGATGTCTTCGCCACCAGCGAAGGGGCGGCGACCATCTTTATCGCGCAGGAAAATGCGGGTGAGGCGGCGGGAGAGTTCGGCGGCAATTTGCCAGAGATCGGCATCTTTTTTTGAATTCGTTGGGAACTCGACCTTGAAGTCTTCGCCATAGTAATAGTGAAATTTCTGCAACGATTCGATAAGCAGATAATTCACCGGGAACCAGATGGGGCCGCGCCAGTTGGAGTTGCCGCCAAAGACGCCAGTGCTGGATTCCGCGGGCTCGTAGGCAACGCGGCTCATGAAGCCATCCATACGAAATTCGTAAGGATGATCGAGGTGATAGCGAGACAGGGCGCGAATTCCGTGAGGAGAGAGGAACTCAGATTCGTCGAGCATGCGACTTAAGACACGACGAAGCTGGTTGCGATTCACCAGCGATAGAAGATAGCGCACGCCGCGGGAGGAGCGTTCGGACATTTCAATGTGCTCGGGGGCATCGCTGTGATTGTCGATGAACCATTGCATGCGTCGTTTGAAGCCGGGAAGGCGATTAACGATTTCGGGTTCCAGAGTTTCGACGGCAAAGAGCGGAATCAAGCCGACCATGGAGCGAATTTTGAGGAAATAGTCCTGACCATCGGGGAGATGGAGTAAATCGTAGTAGAAACCGTCTTCGGGATCCCAGAGCGACCGGCTCTCGGTGCCAATGTCGTTCATAGCGTGAGCAATGTTGACAAAATGTTCGAAGAATTTGCTGGCGACGTCTTCGTAGGCGAGATCGTCTTTGGCCAACTCTAGTGCGATGGCCAGCATATTGAGGCAATACATGCCCATCCAACTGGTGCCGTCGGATTGTTCAAGGTGGCCGCCGGTTGGCAAGGGTGCGGAACGGTCAAACACTCCGATATTGTCGAGGCCGAGAAAGCCGCCCTGAAAGATATTGTGGCCTTCGGGATCTTTGCGGTTTACCCACCAAGTGAAATTCAGCAAGAGTTTGTGAAAGACTCTTTCGAGAAAGGCGCGATCGCCGACGCCGCGGATCCTGCGATCGATTTTATAGACACGCCATGCGGCCCAGGCATGCACGGGAGGGTTCACGTCGCCAAAAGCCCACTCATAGGCGGGAAGCTGGCCGTTAGGATGCATGTACCATTCGCGCAGCAGCAGGATGAGCTGATCCTTGGCGAAATCGGAGTCTACGATCGCGAGTGGAATGCAATGGAAGGCCAAGTCCCACGCGGCATACCAGGGATATTCCCAATTGTCTGGCATGGAAAGAATGTCTTCGTTGTAAAGGTGGGTCCAGTCTTTGTTGCGGCCATGCAAGCGTCCTCCGGGCGGAGTCGGCTCGGAGGGATCGCCATCAAGCCAGCGACGGACGTCGTAGTGATAAAACTGCTTACACCACAGCATGCCAGCGTAGGCCTGACGCATGACGCTACGCGCATCTTCAGAAAGTCTTGTGGGCAGGCGCTCGGCGTAGAACTCGTCTGCTTCTTTTTTCCGCTGGGCAATCAGGGCGTCGAAGCCGGCACGGAAATCGCCGGAAGCAGGAACTCCTTGGGGGCGTTCGGCGTGACCTGGACCAGTGATCGTTCCCACCATAGGGGAGTCGTACTCGAGATCGGCGAGTGGTTCTCTGTCAGTGAAACGCAATTTGATGACAAGGGTTTCGCCTGGATTGAGTTGAAGATCGTAATGGGCGGCAGTCTTGGTGCCGCTATTTTGCGGATTGATGGCACCAGTGTTTCCGCGGATTAAATATTCGTGGAAGCCATCTTTCACGTAAGGTGTGCGATTGTTGTAGTGAAATAATTTTGCAAAGTTGGTTTCATTTTCGGTGAAGAGGAGTTTAGGTTGGCCGGAAGCAACGAGCCAGCGTTTGCCATATTCCCAATGCTCGACTTCCGCGCAAACGGCGTCGGGCACGTTGGGTGCCTGGCGAGCTACCGGGCGACGCGGGTCGCCACCCCAAGACCAGGTGTTGCGAAAGAGCACGGTGGGCAGAAGATGAAGTGGAGCGCGCTCTGGGCCGCGATTGGTAGCGCTAATTTTGATGAGCATGTCTTCGACATCGCCCTTGGCATATTCGATAAGCACGTCAAAATAGCGGCTCTCGGCAAAGACACCGGTGTCGAGCAGCTCAAATTCGGGAGCGCTGCGACCGCGCTTGGCATTTTCATCGACAAGCCACTGATACGGGAATTCGGCTTGAGGATATTTGTAGAGCATGCGCATGTAGCTGTGGGTCGGCGTGGAGTCGAGATAGAAATAA
>DASXBH010000157.1:0-5714 GCA_036491775.1 Candidatus Acidiferrum sp. | reverse complement strand
AGCTGCGGGCCGCGAGCGGAATGGTCTCGAGATCCTGCCGGTAAATAACGGCCTCGTGGACCGCGCTGCCGGTATCAAGACTCTCGGTCGTGACGGATTGCGTTGGAGCAGTTACAAGAACTTTCTCGGCGAGCGCTTTGGTCTGGAGGGAAACATTTATTTCTCGCACCGAACTGGTCGGAATGGTGACCTCGGCACGCGCCTCGGCAAACAGGTTTGCATCCACGGTGACCACGTAGGAAGCGGGTGGGAGTCCTTCGACGCGGAACTCGCCACGCGCATCGGACTGCGTTTCGCGAGTCAGGGCCAACTCCGGATTGCGCAGCGTGATCTTCGCTCCGGGCACGCGTGCGCCACTTGCATCCTGAATGGTGCCGCGCAGCGCGCCCCTGGGATTTTGCGCGAACCCGAACGAACAAGCGCATATCCACAACAGGAATAAGCAGGCGACGCGCAATAGGCTGGCCAGCTTGGTCATCTGAGTTTCTTCACAATTCCGGAAAGAGGTCAGTATACCGCCTGCCTGGCGGGAGACGCACGCGCCAACCTATCTGGCTGGCAAACGCCGTGAAAAGCGCTTACTTCAAATAGTCATCAAACCACGCGGTGGCTCGTACCACCACGTCGCGCTGGTGCTCGGGATTGACGAACATGTGGCCTTCACGTTCGTAAACGACCAACTCCGTTTTTACGCCCAGGGTTTTCAGTGCGTGCCAGAATTCGTAAGACTGCGGCGTGGGGCACTCTCCATCGCTATCGCCAACGATGATGAGCGTCGGCGTCTTCACGTTCTTGATGAAGGTGAGCGGAGCGCTGCGCGCGTATATCTCCGGATCGTCGTAAACGGACTTACCGAAAAAGGGAATCATCCACTGGTCGATTTTATTTTCCCCATAGTAGCTGGACCAGTTTGCGATTCCCGCGCCGGCCACGGCAGCCTTGAAGCGATTCGTCTGCGTGACGCCCCACATGGTCATATAGCCGCCATAACTCCAACCGGTAAGGCCAAGGCGGTTTGGATCGACAGGCGCGGTCCGAAGCACTTCATCGACGCCAGCTAGAATGTCTCGCCAATCGCCGTAGCCGAAATCCTTCACGTTGGCGCGGGTGAATGCTTCGCCGGACCCAAAGCTGCCGCGCGGATTCGGCTGAAAAAGAAAATAGCCGCGCGAAGGCAAAGCCATCTCGTAGGACAACGCACCGGGCCAAGTGGGCTGTACGCCGGCTCCGGGACCGCCGTGAACCGCAACGACCATCGGATATTTTTTCGCCGAGTCGAAATCTTTTGGATAAATCAGCCATCCTTGCACGTCGAAGCCGTCACTTTTCCAGTGCAAGCTCTTGGCCTCGCCCCACGCCGGTTTCAGTGCCACGTTCCGTTGCGTCACTTGTTTCCATTTCCCAAAAGGACCCGCGAAGATTTCTGGTGGGTCGTTGAAGGAAGTGCGTATAAAGGCCGCTGTGGCGCCATCCCGCGTAAGGGACAAACTAGTGGACCAAAAGCCGCTGGTCAGTAATTGCGGCGCGCGATGGAGGCTTTCGATGTGACCGTTCGTCATATCGATGCGAGCGACGCTCGATTCGCCGTCAACATTTTCCATGTCGATGAGCTTGCCATCCGTCGTCCATGCCAGCAGTGAAGCGGAGGCTTTGCGATCAGGCGTCAAGTTGCGTGGAGTGCCGCCATTCCTCGGAATGACGAATACATCGCCGCCTACAGAACTTTCATCACTCATCAGCCCCTCGATGAACGCAATGCTGTTGCCGTTGGGCGAAACGACGGGACGCGCGATTTGCAATTTCGGCTTGTAGAGCGACTTCATGCTGGCGGACGCAACATCTACCGCAAATAGTTCCGCGACGTACCAATTGCTGTCGCCGTTGCCCTTTGCCGCGGTCAGCACAATGCTTTTCGAATCGGGCGCCCAATCGTATTCGTAGATGTACGTGTCATCGGGAGTGATGGGGCGCAGTGAGCCACCTGCTGCGTCTACGACCGCGAGGCGTTGTTCGAAAAATGCATCCTTGATGACACCAGTCTCGGGAGTTTCGGCGACCAGTGGTCCTGCATCTCGCGTGGCATTTTCCGTATAGAGAAGAGCGATGCTTTTTCCATCGGGCGACCATGCCGGAGTGCTGAGCAACCCCTTCGCCATCGTGAGCTTCTTGATGGAACCGCCGTCCACCGAGTAGGCGTATAACTGGAGCTGCGCTTTTTTCTCAGCGTCAGAAAGAAACGCCAGGTTTTTGCTGTCGGGCGACCAAGCCAATCCAAGTTCGTTGAAGTGTGCGCCGTTCGCAGCCGCTGTAATGCGCACTGGCTTTTGGTCCTTTGTATAGTCAGAAATGTAGATGTCGTGGTTCCCAGTTTGTGCGCCATTTTCGTCGATCTGCGTTTCCACCCAGGCTACTTGTTTGCCGTCGGGAGAAATATCCACTTCATCGAATTGCTGAACGAAGAACAAGGAACGCAGCGGGTCCGTGGCCGGCGAAGCGGAGGGAGCGGCGGCGTGGGACGACGGCGCCTGGTGATTCACGGGACCTTGTGCCAAGGCAAAGGTGGCGAGCAGGCTCGAAGCTATTAGCGAGATGAGTGAGCGAGAAATTCCCGGCATGAGATTCTCCAAACTGGTTCGTCGATTTCTGTAGCCTTGTCACGATATGCGGTTTTGTTCTGAACCGCAATCTCGGGCCACCATTTCCTGCCATCGTTTCGCAATTCAAGATAGAATTCGCTCGCCAACAAATCAGGAGGCCACCATGATTGATCGCCGGGGATTTCTATCGTCGATTGCCAGCGCCGCGGCTTTGACGACCGCGCCATTACCTCAGATCAGCGACGAAATTCTGGCTGGGATTCCCTCGAAGTTACCGGACGGCTCCCTCTACGAAAAGGATGAAGAAGCGTATTGGGGCGAACTGCGCAAACAGTTCCTGATTCCCGAAGACGAAGTGTACTTGAACAATGGAACCGTCGGCTCTTCGCCGGCTCCGGTTTTGCGCGCCGTGTTCGAAGGCTACCGCGATGCCGAACGTTTGGCGCAAACCGATCCGGAGGATTATCCGATCTGGGGTTACGCGGCTTGGAATGAATTCCGCGATCCGCTAGCTGCGTTTGTGGGTTGCACGCGCGATGAAATTGCACTGCTTCGCAACGCTACCGAGGCCAACAGTTACATCGCGAACGGAATTGACCTGAAAGCCGGCGACGAAGTGTTGATGACGGATCAGGAGCATCCGGGAGGCGAACATCCGTGGAATCTGCGGGCGAAGCGCTACGGCATTGTGGTGAAGAAGGTGACTTTGCCCAGGCCGGTGCCGAACGCGGCGACGGTGCTGAATCTTTTTAGCGACGCGATCACGCCGCGCACCCGCGTGATCTTCTTCAGCCACATTCCGACGGTGACTGGCACGGTGCTGCCGGCAAAGGAACTGGCGGCGCTGGCACGTTCAAAAGGGATTTTGTGTGCCGTCGATGGCGCGCATGTGCCAGGGATGATGAAGCTGAATATTAAGGAGATTGGCTGCGACATGTATTCTTCCAGCCCGCACAAGTGGTTACAGGCGCCAAAGGGCAGCGGATTTTTGTATGTCCGCGACGAAGTGATTGATCGCCTTTGGAACACCATCGCGACGGAAGGCTGGGATGATGCAAAACTTCGAGCGGAAAGATTCCAAAGAATTGGCAGCTCGAACGTGCCGGCGCTCTGCGGGTTGCGCGCTTCGGTGGAGTTGGCCAATCAGATCGGGATGGATCGCATTGAGAAGCGCCATCGCGCGATGGCCGATTACATCCTGGCGGAAATGGTGAAGCGCGGCGCGTTGTCGTGGACATCGCCGGATCCGGCGCTGCGCTGCGGCATCGCGACGGTGAATATCGCTCCGCTGAAGATGCCGGACATGGAATTGTGGATGTGGAAAGAAAAGAAAATTCGGATTCGCGGCGGAACGCCTTCCAAGGTGCGACTCTCCACGCCATACTATTTGCGGAAGAAAGATGTGGACCGTTATCTGGCAGCCTACGATGAATATTGCAAAGGCCACATGGCTGCCTGACGGCGTATCGCAATGGCGAGAATCTTGCGATAGATAAAAGAGTTGGTCGTTCCGCATGGTGGTCGAGGAGAATCGACTTTGGCGTCGTCGCTTGGTCTCAATTACCCCCGCGTTTTCCTGACCTTGATAATTCTTTTCGTAAGCTCCGCAGCGGCACAGGCGCAGGATATTTATACGCGATTTGAGTTGGGCGCGCAGTTTTCCACGATTCAACAGGCACCACCCGGCGGAGGCAGCAAGAGTTATCCCGGCTTTGGCGGGCGCTTCGACTGGAATCTGAACCGCCGGCTGGCAGTTGAATCGCAGATCGACTTTTTTCCGGAACATGCGGCTCCGCTTCTGTACCGGCAAGGTGGCCAGTCGCTGCAAGCCGTGTTCGGCATACGCGCGAAGGTGGTGCAAACGCGGCGATTCGCAGTGTTTGGATTGGTGCGGCCGGGAGTGCTGCACTTCAGCGATGCGCTGTTTTTCAATGGTGATCCTACAACGCTGTACGGCTCGAAGCCGGTGAACTACTTCGTGCTGAATCTTGGCGGCGGCTTTGAATATTACATGACGCACCGCTGGGCGCTGCGCGGGGACATTGAGGGCAATCCATACCGGGTGCCGAACGCCACGATACCGGGCGGGCAAGGATCGCCCAGTGGAACAGTGCAGGGCAGGATCGGCGATACCACCCGGCTGAGCTTTGGCGTGGCGTACCGGCCGGGCGGCTGGATTGAAAACGAGCCGGAGCGTGCGGTGTCGGGCCGATGGGAAGTTGGCCCAGTGTTCAGCACCATGATTATTACCCGGGAAGGCGCGACGGAGGGAACGCGCACTGATCCGGGATTTGGCGGCTACGCATCTTACAAGCTGTATCGCGTTTTTTATCTGGATGGCGATTTGCTGTATTACCCGCGGAGCACCAGCAGCTCCGGGCCACATGATGGCGGAGAAATTTTGCAGGGCTTGTTCGGCGTGAAAGGTGGAATCCGCCGCAACCACTTTGGATTTTTTGGGAAAGTGCGTCCGGGATTCAACAGCTATTCGCAAGCGCTGGCCGGAATTACGCAGACGCCAAGCAGTTTGACGTATAGCTACGACCGGGCCACCAATTTCGTGATCGATTTGGGCGGGATCATTGAATTTTACCCGGCAGAGCGAAGCACGTTGCGGCTGGAAGTAGGCGACACGCATGTGCTGTTTGGCACGCGCAACGTGAGTGTCAACGGCATTAATCTGCCAGCGCCGGGAGGCGATTTGCGGCACACGATGCAATTCGCCTTTGGATATGGATGGAGATTTTAAGTGGTGTTCGTTAGCGAGGAGTGAGACGTCATGACACAGGAAGTTTGGGCAGTAGTGGACGATTATTTGGGCGGATTGTTGGCTCCCAACGATGCTGCATTGGAACACGCGTTGCGCAGCAGCACGGAGGCGGGCTTGCCGCCGATCAATGTGTCTGCGACACAAGGCAAACTGTTGCAGATTTTGGCGCGAAGTATTGGTGCACGAAACATTCTGGAGATTGGCACGCTTGGCGCGTACAGCACGATTTGGATGGCGCGGGCACTTCCGGCGGGCGGAAAAGTGATTACGCTCGAAGCAGATGCCAAGCACGCGGATGTGGCGCGGAAGAATATTGGATTCGCGGGACTGAACGAGGTGATCGAGTT